>DAICZL010000818.1 GCA_027311165.1 bacterium | reverse complement strand
ATCGTGGTGGCGCGGATGTGGCCCCGGTGACCGCTCCGGCCGTGCTATGCTCGCCGCCTCGTTCCTCCCTGCCGGAGCGCCTGCCCGATGATTCCGACGACCGTGATCATGTTGCTGCTGTTCGCCGCGATGTTCATCTCCATCGGCAGGTTCCACTACATGTACATGAATGGCTGGCCGGGCGACCGCAACGCCTGGGCCGTGGCGGCGGTCGCGGCGCTGCTGCTGTTCATCTACACCTTTCTCAATGCCTGGGACGTGCTGACGTCCGGCGTCTCGCAGCTGTTCCTGACCTTCGCCCTGCTGCTGATCGCCACCGCGGTGATGGTCGCGCGCGTGCCGATGCCGCGCAAGCGCAAGGCGGCGGCCGGCAGCTCCTCGCTGCGCCCGCGCAAGGAGAAGGGGGCGAAGGCGAATCGCCCCCAAGGTGGCGGACCCCAAGGTGGCGGACCCCAGGGACCCCAGGGAGCCGGGCGCCAGCGCAACGGGGGCCAGGGCAATGGCGGCCAGGGCAAGGCCGGGCCGGGGAACCCCCAGAAGCAGGCCGGCTGAGCCATGCAGACCAGCTTCACCGCCGAGCAGCTGCGCGACCCGGACACCGCCGCGTCCAACCAGGTGCTGCGCACCTGCGTGCATTGCGGCTTCTGCACCGCTACCTGTCCCACCTTCGTGCTGCTGGGCGACGAGCTCGACAGCCCGCGCGGACGCATCTACCTGATCAAGGACATGCTGGAGACCGGCCGGCCGGCCACCGAGGAGGTGGTGCGCCATGTCGATCGCTGCCTGTCCTGCCTGGCCTGCATGACCACCTGCCCGTCCGGCGTGAACTACATGCACCTGGTCGATCACGCCCGGGCCTATATCGAGACCAGCTACCGCCGTCCCTGGGCCGAGCGCAGCCTTCGCAGCCTGCTGGCGATGCTGCTGCCGCGGCCCTGGCTGCTGCGTCTGGCGCTGCTCGGCGCCGGGTTCGCCCGTCCGCTGGGGCCGCTGATCCCCGGCAGCGGGATGCTCTCGCAGCGGCTGCGGGCGATGCTGAAGCTCGCTCCGCGCCACCTGCCGGCGCCGAGCGCGGTGGAAACCCCGCGCGAGTATCCTGCCCAGGGCCGCCGCCGTGCCCGGGTCGCGCTGCTGGCCGGCTGCGCCCAGCCGGTGCTGGCCCCTTCGATCAACGAGGCGACGATCCGGCTGCTGACCCGGCTGGGGGTCGAGGTGGTGGTGGCGCGCGGGGCGGGCTGCTGCGGCGCGCTCGCCCACCACATGGGCAAGCATGATCCGGCGATGGCGGCGGCGCGGGCCAATATCGCGGCCTGGAGCCGTGAGATCGAGGGCGAGGGGCTGGACGCGGTCGTGGTCAATACCTCGGGCTGCGGCACCACGGTGAAGGATT
This sequence comes from bacterium, assembly GCA_027311165.1. Taxonomy (GTDB): domain Bacteria; phylum Pseudomonadota; class Alphaproteobacteria; order Acetobacterales; family Acetobacteraceae; genus DAICZL01. The sequence continues at coordinate 1,197 of DAICZL010000818.1, read as the reverse complement.
ACGGCTTCATGTTCCGTGGCGAGCCCGAGCCCTGGCGTGGCCGGGCCGAGCGCGTCGCCGGGCTCGCCGCGGATATCAGCGAGGTGCTGACCCGCATCGGCTATGCGCCCACCCGCGATCCGCCGGGGCTGACGGTCGCCTATCATGCGGCCTGCAGTCTGCAGCACGGCCAGAAGATCACCGCCGAGCCCAAGGCGCTGCTGCGCCGGGCCGGCTTCCGCGTGACCGAGCCGGCCGAGGGGCATCTGTGCTGCGGCTCCGCCGGCACCTATAATCTTCTGCAGCCCGAGATCGCCGGGCGGCTTCGCGCCCGCAAGCTGGGCAATCTGCGCGCCACCCGGCCGGATCTGGTGGCGGCGGGCAATATCGGCTGCATCACTCAGTTGTCGGATGGCGGCGTGCCGGTGGTGCATACGGTGGAATTGCTGGACTGGATGGCGGGCGGGCCGGAACCGACGGCGCTGGCGGGCGTGGTGGCGACCGCATGAACCGGCTTGCCTGGTCTGCGTGCCGCGTCCTGGTGCTGCTGCCGCTCGGCATCGGCGGCGCATCGGCGCAGTCGATCATGCATGGCCCGGCGGCGGCCGATGCGCATGGGCAGATCGACCAGCTCTTCGCGCAGCTGAAAGCGGCCGAGAGCGAGGCCGATGCCGGGCAGATCGAGACCGAGATCGCCCGGGTCTGGACGCAATCGGTCTCTCCGGCGGTGCTCCTGCTGCTGGCGCGCGGAGTACGTGAGCAGCAGGCGGGCGACGGGCAGGCGGCCGAGGAGGATTTCGACGCGGTGGTGACGCTCGATCCCGGCGGGGCCGAGGGCTATTACCGCCGGGCGATGACGCGGCAGAGTCTGGGCGAGACCGCCGGCGCGCTCGCCGACCTGCAGGCCACGCTGGCCCGCGAGCAGCGGTATTTCCCGGCCTTGCGCAGCCTGTCGGAGATCGCCGAGGCGCAGGGGGATTACAAATCCGCGCTTGCGGCCTGGCAGAAGCTGCTGGAGATCGACCCCAGGACGGCCGATGCCCAGGTCAGGCTGGATCTGCTGACGCGGCGGGCACTGGGGCAGGGGATCTAGTGTCCTGCCCCCGAAGTTCGCGGTTCCTCACCGCGAACTTCGGGGATCAGCAGGCCACTGAAAACAAAGAGCTGGTGTCCCGGTTCCGACCACATTTCAATGCTGCGAAGTTCGGAATCGGGACA
>DAICZL010000817.1 GCA_027311165.1 bacterium | reverse complement strand
GGATCGGCGCGGCCATCGCGCGACGCTTCGCCGCCGAGGGCGCCATCGTCGTGATTGCCGATCTGGCCGCGGACGAGACCGCCATCAGGGTCGATGTCGCCGACGAGGCGAGCGTGCGGCAGATGACCGACACCGTGCTGGATTGCCACGGCCGCATCGACTGCCTGGTGCACGCTGCGGGTATCGGCCGGGAAATCCCGTTCCTGGAAACCAGCCCCGCCGAGTTCGATCGCATCATCGCGGTGAACCTGCGCGGCACCTTCCTGGTGGGGCAGGCCTGTGCCGCGGCGATGGTCCGGCAGGGCGGCGGCGCGATCGTTACCATCGCCAGCGTGGCCGGCATGCGTGGCAGCATCGGCCGCGCCGCCTACGGCGCGTCCAAGGCCGGGGTGGTGGTGCTGAGCCAGGTCATGGCGGTGGACCTGGCGGCGTCCGGCGTGCGGGTGAATGTGATCGCGCCGGGTCCGGTGGAAACGCCGATGGTGGCCGGCATGCACGACGCCTCGATCCGCGCCGCCTGGCAGCGCCTGACGCCGATGGCCCGCTACGCCGCGCCGGAAGAAGTTGCCGGCGCCGCGCTGTTCCTGTGCTCGGAGGATGCCAGCTTCATCACCGGCCATGTTCTGGCGGTGGATGGCGGGCTGCTGGGCGCTGGCCTGGCACGGCGCTGAAGACGGCCCCGGGAACGGGCGCGGCCGTCTGCCGGGAGAAGAGCCCCCGGACCCTATCGTCTGCTGTCCAAGATCCGTCCGGGGCAGAGGCGTCGCTCGGCTTCGAACGGTGATCCCGGCGCCGGCAAACCTCGGGACATGCGGATCGGCCCGCAAAGATTCCCGGGCCGGCGCGCGGATGGGACGTTTGGCGGTCTGGCCGGACTGGCAGGGTTCCCTGATCATCAGTGTGGAGCAGAGCGCGAGGTGGGGCGGCGGGCGGCCAGGACGAAGCTGAACAGCCTCTCCTGCCCGAGCAGGAACACCCGTCCGCCGCGGGGGAAGACAGCCGCGATTGCGGGGTCCGATACGTCTAGCCCGCCGGTATAGGCGCCGAAGGCCGGCAGCATGATGCGCCTGGCGTCCGTGACGAAACATGGCCGGCTGATTTCGGCGGCCCGCGTCGGCACCGCCGCCTTGGGGTGATAATGGCCGCTGATCTCAGCCTCGCCGCTCCCTACCGCGCCGGCGATGTGGCGGAACAGCAGGGGCCCGGCGCGGAATTCCTCCAGCCATTCCCCCGCCAGACCGGCTTGCGGGGCGGGATCGTGGTTGCCGGCGACCCAGATCAGCCGGGTGGCGCTCGCGAGTGCGGTGAGCCGTGCCCGCTGCGCGCCATCCAGCCGCTCGGCGCCGCGTGCGTCGTGGAAACTGTCGCCCAGCGCGACCACGATCCGCGGCTTCCAGCGGCGCAGCAGCAGCGCCAGGCGGTCGAGCGTGGCCTTGCTGTCCCAGGGCGGCAGCAGCATCCCCCGCGCGGCGAAGGCGGAGCCCTTCTCCAGATGCAGGTCCGCGACCGCCATCAGCCCCCCGGCCGGCCAGATCAGTGCGCCCGCGGGATCGAGCATCAGGCGCTCCCCGCCGAGGTGGATCGGGGCGGCGGTCATGGCGGAAGGACGATCAGGGCCCCGCCCCGGACCCGCTGTGGCCCAGGCCCCTCATCCAGTCTGTTGGAGAGTACCCGCCAAGGAGCTGGTGCCAAGGGCGAGCCCTTGGCGGGTTTCCAAAGGGCAGAGCCCTTTGGCCTTCCTTGCTGATGCAACCCCCTCAAGCCCGGCGATCGAACAATGACGCCTGCCGTCGATCAGGCGCCGTCGCCTCGGCGATCAGCGCTTCGGCCTCAGCCAGCAGCCGGTCTTCGTCCTCCTGTCCGCGCACGCTCTCCCGCCCGATCTCCAGCAGCACCGGCACGGCCAGCGGCGAAACGCGCGAGAGCGCCATGTGGGTGATCCGTCCTTTCACGCGCGTCAGCATACCGCCGATCCGGCCGAGATCGACCAGCCCCGAGGCCGCGTCCTGGCGGGTGGCGCGCAGCAGCACGTGGTCTGGCTGATGCCGGCGCAGCACATCATAGATCAGGTCGCTGTTCACGCTGACCTGGCGCTTCGACTTCTCCGCGCCCGGATGGTGGCGCTCGATCAGCCCGGCGATCACCGCGACGTTGCGGAAGCTGCGGCGCAGCATCGAGCTTTCCGCCATCCAGGCTTCCAGGTCGTCGCCCAGCATGTCGGCCTCGAACAGGCGGGCGACATCGGTCGGCTGCTCGGCCGACCATATGCCCAGCACGTAGTCGGTGGCGACGAAGCCGAGCGGGGCGAAGCCGGCGCGCTGCATCCGCCGGGTCAGCAGCATGCCCAGAGTCTGGTGGGCGTTGCGGCCCTCGAAGCAATAGGCGAGCAGATACCAGCGCCCGTTGCGGGGGAAGGTCTCCACCAGCAGATCGGTCCGGCCCGGCAGGCGGGAGCGTGCCTTCTGCAGCCGCAGCCAGTCCGCCACCTGGTCGGGGAAAGCGTCCCAGGAGGATGGCGCCTGCAGCAGCGCGCGGACCCGGTCGGCGAGGTTGGTGGTAAGTGGCAAGCGCCCGCCAGCATAGGCCGGGATCATCGGGTCACCGGTGCCGCCATCCTCCGCCTCCACCGTGGTGGCGGTCAGGCGTCGGAAGCGCAGCAGGCGCCCGGCGAACAGGAAGGTATCGCCCGGGCGCAGCATCGCGGCGAAATATTCCTCAACCTCGCCCAGCACCGGCCCGGAGCCGCGCCTTCCGGCCAGGCGTACCTTCAGCAGCGGTTCCTCGACGATGGTGCCGATGTTCATCCGGTGCTGCCGCGCGATCCGCTCCGAACGCACATGCACGCGCCCCTCGCTGTCGCGGAACAGCTTGCGGTGGCGCTCATAGGCGGCGAGGGCGTAGCCGCCATGTTCCACGAACCCCAGCACGTCGTCGAAATCCCGGCGCGACAGCGTGGCGTAGGGCGCGGCGCCGCGCGTTTCGGTGTAGACCTCGTCTGGTCGGAACGGCGCCGCGCAGGCGAGGCCCAACAGGTGCTGCGCCAGCACGTCGAGCCCGCCGGAGCGCGGCGGATCGCCGTCCAGCTCCCGCGCCGCGACGCCCTGCAGGGCGGCCTCGCATTCCAGCACCTCGAACCGGTTGGCGGGCACCAGGATGGCGCGGGAGGTTTCGTCCATGCGGTGATTGGCGCGGCCGACGCGCTGGAGCAGGCGGGAGACGCCCTTGGGCGCACCGACCTGGATCACCTGGTCGACCGCGCCCCAGTCGATGCCGAGATCGAGCGAGGAGGTGGCGACCACGGCGCGCAGCCTTCCTTCGGCCATCGCCGCCTCGATCCGCCGGCGCTGGCCGACTTCGAGGCTGCCATGGTGCAGGCCGATCGGCAGGGTTTCCTCGTTCAGCCGCCACAGTGCCTGGAACATCAGTTCCGCCTGGGCGCGGGTGTTGACGAAGACGATGGTGGTGCGGGCGGCGCGGATCCGCGCCAGGATCCCCGGCGCCGCTTCCAGGCCCATATGACCCGACCAGGACAGGCGGCCCTCCGGGAGCAGGATGGAGAGGGCGGGCGGCGTGCCGTCCGGCGCCTCGATGATGTGCGTGGCACCGACATAGGCGGCGATGGCATCACGATGCGCGACGGTGGCCGACAGGCCGACGCGGCGGCCAGGCGGTGTCCGATTGGCCGCGTCGGCGGGGGCACAAATCGGGGCAAGTGCGGCGAGGCGAGTGAGGCACAGCGCCAGCTGGTCGCCACGCTTGGTGCCGGCGAGCGCATGCACTTCGTTCACTACCACCGCCGCGAGACCGGCGAACAGAACTGGCGCATCGGGTTGGGACAGCAGCAGCGCGAGACTTTCGGGGGTGGTCAGCAGCAGGTTGGGCGGCGTCTTGCGCTGGCGGGCCCGGCGGTTGGCGGGGGTGTCGCCGGTTCGGGTTTCGATGCTGACTGGCAGCGCCATCTCGGCCACCGGCGCCTCCAGGTTGCGGGCGATATCTACCGCCAGCGCCTTGAGCGGGCTGACATACAGCGTGTGCAGTCCGGCGCGGGGGCGCTGATGCAGATCAATCAGGCTGGGGAGGAAGCCGGCGAGTGTCTTGCCGCCGCCGGTGGGGGCGATCAGCAAGGTGGAGTTTCCGTTGGCTGCGGCATCCATCATGGCAAGCTGATGGGGCCGCGGCGTCCAGCCGCGCCGGGCGAACCAGCGCGAGAAAAGTTCCGGTAATGTTCCTGCGATGCCCAGGGTTCTAGCGTGGCAATGGGTCAGGG
>DAICZL010000816.1 GCA_027311165.1 bacterium | reverse complement strand
CCGCGAACTTCGAGGGCAGGACACTAGGGCAGCATCCGATCGGATAAAGCTGCCCGGTAGGACAGAGCGCAACAGCGGGGGCCGATCGTCTGTCGGATCGGCTGGCGTGCCGGACATGCGGTGCCGACCCCCGCTCTGGTCGCGGCGCCGAGCGGCATGGCGGGTGACCGGACTGCCGGCCGTGGCGAAGCCCCCCGCTGGGGCGGGTCTGCCATCGCTGCGCCTGACCTCGGCACGGCTGGTCCGATCACCGGCGCGGCACTCCGCCCGACCGCTGCCTTCAAGGAGCCATCGATGACCCATCCCGCCCTCATGCCCGGCCGCACCGCGGTCATCACCGGCGCCGCGAGCGGCATCGGCCTTGCCGCTGCGCAGCGTCTGGCGGGCATGGGTCTGAACGTCGTCATGGCCGATCGTGGCGCCGAGGCGCTGGTCGCGGCGGCGGGGCGTCTCGGCTCGAACCGGATACGCACCGAGGTGGTGGATGTCGCCCGCATCGAGGAACTGCAGCGCCTGCAGGCTGCCGCGGTCGAGAGTTTCGGCGAGGTGAACCTGCTGATGAACAACGCCGCCATCGGCGACAACCCGGGCAAGCCCTGGGAGAACGGAGCGGGCTGGGCCGATCTGCTGGCGATCAATCTGCACGGCGTGATCCAGGGCGTGCAGGCATTCGTGCCGGCGATGCTGGCACAGGCGGGTCCGGCCGTGGTGGTCAATACCGGCTCCAAGCAGGGGATCACCCTGCCGCCCGGCAACAGCGCCTATAACGTCTCCAAGGCCGGAGTGAAGGCGTTCACCGAGCTGCTGGCGCATGAATTGCGCAATACCGCCCCCGGGCGGGTCAGCGCGCATCTGCTGGTGCCGGGCTTCACCTATACCGGTCTGACCGGCCGGCCGGAAAAGCCCGACGGCGCCTGGACCGCCGATCAGGTCGTCGATGTCATGCTGGAGGGTATCGCGCGGGGAGATTTCTACCTGTGGTGCCTGGACCACGAAACCACGGCGGCACTCGATAACCGGCGGATCGCCTGGGCGGCGGGCGATCTGATCGAGCGCCGCCCGGCACTGTCACGTTGGCATCCCGATCATGCCGAGGCGTTCGCGGCGTTCCTGAAGGGGTGAGGTGCGGCGCGGGCGGGGTGCGGCAGCTGCGCCGCAGCCTCTCTGCTCAGCCGGCCAGCATCCCCCGCCCCGCCAGATTGCGCATCAGCGCCCCGGCGCCGAAGCTCCAGGCCTCGCACGCATCCGTCGGCGCCCTGCGGTTGACCAGCCTCCAGAGCTTCGGCGCCGCCACCGTGACCAGATCACCGGTCTTGTGGGTGAAGCCCTTGCCCGGCGCGTCGCGATCCTCGACCGGGGCGAACATCGTACCCAGGAACAGCACCGCCCCGTCCGGATAGCGGTGATGCGGACCGATCATCTGCGCAACGAGGTCTTCGGGGTCGCGGCTGATCTTCGCGATCGAGGACGCGCCGGTCAGGCGGAACCCGTCCTCGCCGTCCACGCTCAGCGACACGGTGGTGGTGCGGATGTCCTCCATCGTGAAGCCGGCATCGAAGAACCGCAGGAACGGGCCGATGTCGCAGGAGGCGTTGTTGTCCTTGGCCTTGCCCAGCAGCAAGGCCGAGCGCCCCTCGACATCGCGCAGATTGACATCGTTGCCCAGCGTGGCGGCGACGATCCGCCCGGTGGAGGCCGCCACCAGCACCACCTCCGGCTCGGGATTGTTCCAATGGGATTTCGGGTGCAGCCCGGCCTCCATCCCGGTGCCGACCGCCGACATCGGCTGGGCCTTGGTGAAGATCTCGGCATCGGGGCCGATCCCCACTTCCAGATACTGGCTCCAGGCGCCCTGGCGGATCAGCACCTCCTTCAGCGCCGCCGCCTCGGCCGAGCCGGGCTTGAGCCTGGCCAGATCGTCTCCGACCAGCCGGTTCACCTCCGCGCGGATCGCCGCGGCGGCGGACAGATCGCCGCGCGCGCGCTCCTCGATCACCCGCTCGATCATCGAGACCACGAAGGTGACGCCGGCGGCCTTCACCGCCTGCAGATCGACCGGGGCGAGCAGCCAGGGGCGCGATGGATCGCGCGTCTGCGGCGGGGTGTTGGCCAGCACGGGCTCCAGATCACCGATCGGCTCGCCCGGGGCGGCGCGCAGCGCGGCGGCGGGATCCGGCGCCTCGCACAGGTCGCGCATCGTGGGGAAACTGGCGGTGATGTCGAACAGCGATCCGCCGCGCACCGCGACGACCGAGGGACCGGCCGCGTCCGGTCGCCAGATGCGCCCGGCCAGCGCCGCCTGGGCGGCGTCCTCGGGCAGGGCGGGGGTGAGGGCAGACTGGAAGCGGGTCATGGGAGTGTCTCCGTGTCGGCGCTGCTGTTTGGCATGGCCGGCTCGGTCCGTCGATGGCGTGAGGCGCGCAAAGGAAAGCAGGCCTGGGGCTTCGCCCCTGGACCCCATCAGGGACC
>DAICZL010000815.1 GCA_027311165.1 bacterium | reverse complement strand
CGATCGGGCCTGCCCGGTCCGATCTGCCCGACCTGTTCTGAAGCGGGGGGCTTGAGAACAGCCGCCCGGGCGGCCCACACTGGCGCCATGGTTCCGGGAAACGTGAATCAGCGGAGGAACATGCCATGACTGCTTCCCAGGTCTTCGAGATCAAACCGACGATCGCCGCCCATGCCCGTCTGGACGCCGCCGGCTACCGCACCATGGCCGAGCAGGCCAGGCGCGACCCGAACGGCTTCTGGCTGGATCAGGCCGGCCGGATCGCGTGGATGCGCCCGCCCACCGAGGGACGCAGCGGCGACTTCACCGGCGATGTGCGGGTCAGCTGGTTCGCGGACGGCACGCTGAACGCCTCGGTCAGCTGCCTCGACCGGCATCTGGCCAGCCGGGCGGATCAGGTCGCGATCATCTGGGAAGGCGATGACCCCAACCAGACCCGCCATGTGACCTATCGTGAACTGCACGACCAGGTCTGCCGCCTGGCCAGCGCCATGCGGACACTCGGCGTGCGCAAGGGCGAGCGGGTGTCGATCTACCTGCCCATGGTGGTGGAAGCGGCGGTGGCGATGCTCGCCTGCGCCCGGATCGGGGCGATCCATTCGGTGGTCTTCGGCGGGTTCTCACCCGACAGCCTGGCCAACCGTATCCAGGACTGCGCGAGCACCCTGCTGATCACCGCCGATGAGGGCCGCCGCGGCGGCAAGCGGGTGCCGCTGAAGACCAATGCCGACGCGGCGCTCGCCACCTGCCCGACGATCCGCGACGTGATCGTGGTGGCGGTCACCGGCGGGCAGGTGCCGATGCAGGCGGGACGCGACCACGACTATGCCGCGCTGCTGGCAGCCGCCTCGCCGGACTGTCCGCCCGAGGAGATGAACGCCGAGGATCCGCTGTTCATCCTCTACACCTCCGGCAGCACCGGCAAGCCCAAGGGCGCGCTGCACACCACCGGCGGCTATATGGTCTGGGCCGGATTCACTCATGAACTGGTGTTCGACTATCGCGATGGCGAGGTATACTGGTGCACGGCCGATGTCGGCTGGGTCACCGGCCATACCTATATCGTGTATGGGCCGCTGGCCAACGGCGCGACCACGCTGATGTTCGAGGGCGTGCCCAACTATCCGGATAGCTCCCGCTTCTGGCAGGTGGTGGACAAGCACCAGGTCAACATCTTCTACACCGCCCCCACCGCAATCCGCGCGCTGATGCGCGAGGGCGAGCTGCCGGTGCGCAGCACCTCACGGAAAAGCCTGCGGGTGCTGGGCAGCGTCGGCGAGCCGATCAACACGGAAGCCTGGCTGTGGTACGACCGGGTGGTGGGCGAGCATCGCTGCCCGATCGTCGATACCTGGTGGCAGACCGAGACCGGCGGGATCATGATCAGCCCGCTGCCCGGGGCGACGCGGCTCAAGCCCGGCTCGGCCACCCTGCCGCTGCCCGGGGTGCGGCCGATCCTGGTGGATGGCGAGGGCCATGAGCTGCATGGCGAGGCCGAGGGCAATCTGTGCATCGCCGAGAGCTGGCCCGGCCAGATGCGCACGGTGTTCGGCGATCACGAGCGGTTCGTGCAGACCTATTTCAGCACCTTCAAGGGGCTGTATTTCACCGGCGACGGCGCCCGGCGGGACGAGGACGGCTATTGGTGGATCACCGGGCGGGTCGATGACGTGATCAACGTCTCCGGCCACCGGATGGGCACCGCCGAGGTGGAAAGCGCGCTGGTCTCCCACCCCAAGGTGGCCGAGGCGGCGGTGGTGGGCTTCCCCCACGACATCAAGGGCCAGGGCATCTATGCCTATGTCACCCTGAAGACCGGCGAGGCGCCGAGCGAGGCGCTGCGCAAGGAGCTGGTGGGCTGGGTGCGGCGCGAGATCGGGCCGATCGCCAGCCCCGATGCGATCCAGTGGGCGCCCGGCCTGCCCAAGACCCGCAGCGGCAAGATCATGCGGCGCATCCTGCGCAAGATCGCCGCCAACGAGACCGACGCGCTGGGCGACATCTCCACCCTGGCCGACCCGGCGGTGGTGAGCGATCTGATCGCCGGGCGGGCGGCCTAGCGCCTCCGCCCGACCGATCGCGCCTGCCGGACATGCCGGGTGTCCAGGTCTTTCCGGCAGCCGGCCTCGCGCGCCGGCCTCGCGCGCCGATCCGCCGGGCGGGGCCGGTCGGCCCTGCCGGCCTGATCGGGCGATCGCCAGACCGGATGAGCCAGATCGGCTGGGCCAGACCGGCTGAACCGGACCGACCGGCTGGGCCAGACCGGCTGGGCCAGACCGGCTGGAACCGGTGTGCCGGGCTGCACGCCCGCTTCCGCCGACCCGGCGCAGGACGGTTCAGACGCCCTCCCGCCGGTGGGGAGGCATCAGCTGCAGCGCGCGTAGTAGATCGCCTGGTTCTGGCCCGTGGCCGGGCCGAGCCAGAGTACGTTCTTCCCGCCGATCATGGCGTTGGTGCCAGGTCCAAGGTTGATCGGCATCGAAATCCCCTTGGAGATATCACCGCTCGATCGCACGAACACGCTGCCCTGGGACTCGTAGACCTCGCTGAACAGGCCCCCCGTGAGCGACAGCGCCGGAAGATAGGTCATGTCCGGCACAGGCGAGGGATAGCCGACCGGCCCGGAAAGATCGATCGGCGTGGCCCAGGTCTGGCCGCTGTCGAGACTGTAGTCGAGCGCGATGAAGCTGGTGCCGTCCGCCAGATTCTGCCGCCAGGTCAGATAGACCGTGCTGCCCTTCACCGCCATCATCGGCGCATCGGTGCCGGGGGCCAGAACCTGCTCCGTCCAGGTCGTGCCGCTGTCCAGACTCGTCCACAGCACCTGATTGCCGCCGAGCAGGTGGTCGTTGACGCTCAGATCCGTGGCCGCGATGTAGAAGATGCCGGTGGTGGAGGAGACCTCGACCTGACGCTCGGTGCCGCTCTTCGGGATCGTGGAAAGCTGGCTCACGGTGTAGGTCGCGCCGCCATCGACGCTGGTCTCGACATAGGTGGGGCGCTCACTGGGATTGCTGGGGTTCACCTCCGACCAGCCGGCGACGATGGTCTCGCCGAGCCGCGCGACCCACCCCTCGCCCAGAACACTGCCCTGCAGCGCGAAGGCGGGGCTGTTGGGCCAGGTCACGCCGCCGTCCTGGCTTGATGCGACGACGAAATTCGACGTCGTGCCATAGTCCACCGACACGCCGAGGCCGCTCACGGTGATGTGCGGGCTGAAATCGCCGGATACGCCAAGCGCGATCGCGGGGCTGAAATTGTTGCCGTGATCCGTGGACAGGCGGAAGAACACCTGCGCCACCGTGTCGACCGTCGCCACCCAGGTGACATAGACCCGTGCGCCCAGCGCCGCGATATGCACATGCGCGGGACTGGTCTGATTGCTGCGGTCGAGCCGGTGCCTGGCGAAAGTGAGACCGCTGTCATGGCTGGTCAGGAAGTCGACCTCATTGCCCGTCGTATACGCCATGTAGACGTTCGTGCCGACGACCACCGGATCGGACCCATCCATGGGCAGTTGCGACGGCCGGGAGTCGAGCACGCTCGTGATGCAGGAATTGAACGCCCAGACCGGATCGACCAGCGCGCTCCCGCAGAGCAGGCCGAACATCGCCGCTGCACCGCCGACCTGGCGGAACCGCCTCGCCCGCTGCGCCGCCCCCGACGAAGCGTTTTCGTATTGATCCGTTACAGCAACAATGCCCCCGTTTCTTTTGTGGTGACTGGAAGGATCTGCCCTATCAGACTTCCATTATTGAAGTCGCCTCGCTCCCACTGACCCGGCGAACAGAGTCAGCGTAAACGCCGCGCCCGACAGAAAACGCTACACTTGTCTCTATTTTGCTCGAAATATTACATGCGTCAAGAATGATTCATCGGAATGTCACGCGCAATGTCGTGAGCGCCGCACCGCCGGAGGAAACCGACCCGCACCCAGCCCACCGCCGCATCGCACCATGGCTGGCACGCAAGACCGATACCCGCCAGAATTGCCCCCGCGCCGGGATCACTCTTGCCACCGGCGCCGCGGTCCTCTGCACTGTGCCGCGGGACGGGATCGGAATGGATGCGCATGAGCTTCGGGCGAGCGACGGGCAGGGCAGGATCGATCGGGCCGGAGGGGCAGGGCATGGCGATGGCTGACACGGCGCGCGCAATGCCGCTCCGCAGCCCCCATCCTGCGGCAGCGGCCGCCCGGCCGGCCCCGCAC
>DAICZL010000814.1 GCA_027311165.1 bacterium | reverse complement strand
CCCTTGGCGCGACACCGGGGCCAGCCCCGGCCAGGGCAGAAGCCGAACGCCCGGCCGGGGATCCGGCGGCAGCCAGGCAGGCTGCCCCGCCGCGGCGGGGGCCGCGCTCATGGAGCGAGGCCGTCGCCCAGCTCGCCCAGCACGGCCCCGCGCTGGTCGCGGTCAAGCGCCGGCTGCTCGCCCGGGCCGCGGAGCTCGGATTCGCCTACACGAACGAGACGCAGCTGCGCCTGCGCATCGCCGACACCGCGCTTGCGCCCAGCAGCGTCAGCGGCAGCCGCCATGTCTTCGAGCTGCCAGCCGGGGCCGAGGACATCGTGATTCTCTCGCGCACCGGCGTGCCGCGAGAGGTCTATCCGGATTCCAACGACAGCCGTCGGCTCGGCGTCTTCATCGGCCGTATCCATCTCCAGGACAGTACCGGCAGCCGCGACCTCGCGATCGATGATCCGGAACTGAGCGAAGGCTGGTATCCGGTCGAAACCGAGGAGAGCCGCCCGTTCCGCTGGACCGATGGCTGCGCCAGGCTGCGCCTGCCCCCGGCCGGGGATAACCCCGCCCCGGCCGCCTCATCGCCCGAGGCCCTGGCGCCCGATATCCTCCCTGGCCCGGCGGCGATCCGGATCCTGGCGATCGATGTCCATCGGGTCGTGCCGTCCTGGCAGGCACCGGCAGGGGGAACCGGGCTGCCGATCCCGCCCGGCCCCGTCGGTCAAGACCCGAACCCCTGAGCGGATACCCCCCAAAAAAGGGATCCGGGCAAGGTCCCGGCCTGGGCCGGAGCCTGGATCAGGGAGCGGGGTCGCGGGCCGGGCCGTGCCCGCGCAACGGCCAGGGACCCCGGGCCCGGGCCCGAAAACAGTCTTCCGTTCAGGCCCGGTCCCTGGCGGGAAACGCCACCGCTACATGCCCAGCGCGCGGCGATAGACGTCGAGCAGGGTTTCCTGCTCCTCGATCTCGGCCGGCTCCTGCTTGCGCAGGCGGATCAGCTGGCGCAGCACCTTGACATCGAAGCCGGCCGACTTGGCCTCGGCGTAGATGTCCTTGATATCGCTGCCGAGCGCCTTGCGCTCCTCCTCCAGCCGTTCGATCCGCTCGACCAGGCTGCGCAGCCGGTCCGCGGCGATGCCGCCGGCGCGGGTCACATCGTCCTTGGCCCCGTCCGGCGGGCTGCCGCTGGTCGCATCGAGAGCCATCATCACGCTCCGGGTCTGCAAGGCCGGCGGGGATAGCCCCGCACCAGCCGGCGGTCAACCATCCTTTCCTGCGCCCCGCGCAGAAGATCAGCCGCTGCCATGCGAGGCGGCGAAGGCCGATTGCTGCTCGGGGCTCGCCTGGGTCTGATAGCGCGCCTGCCAGTCACGATAGGGCATGCCGTAGATGATCTCCCGCGCCTGAGGATCGGCCAGCGCGATGCCCTCCGCTTCGGCCGCCTCGCGGTACCAGCGGCTGAGGCAGTTGCGGCAGAAGCCGGACAGGTTCATCAGATCGATATTCTGCACGTCGGTCCGCTCGCGCAGATGGGCGAGCAGGCGGCGGAAGGCGGCGGCTTCCAGCCTGGTGCGGGTGGCCTCGTCGAAATCAGGATCAGCCTGGTGGGGGGTGGGTTCCTGCATGGCGGCGCTCCTGTGCTGGCCTGCAACATGGCGTGCCGGCCGGGGTTTCGCCATACTCCGGCCCGAGCGGGGGGGATCAGGCGGTTCATGGGCTGGGACGACGCACGCGCGCGCGCCGCGCTGAGGGCTGTCTTCGATGCGGCAGTGGCCGCAGCCGATCCGCGCAGGATGCTGGCCGATCATCTGCCGGAGCGGCCGGCCGGGCGCTGCGTCGTGGTCGGGGCCGGGAAATCGGCCGCCAGCATGGCCGCCGCCCTCGAGGAGGCCTGGCCGGAGGTCGAGTTGTCCGGCCTGGTCGTCACCCGCTACGAGCATGCCGTACCGACAAGGCGGATCGAGGTCGTCGAAGCCTCCCACCCGGTTCCCGACGCGAGTGGCGAGGCGGCGGCGCGGCGGATCCTGGAACTGGTGCGCGGCCTCGGCCCTGGGGATCTGGTGCTGGCGCTGATCTCCGGCGGCGGGTCGGCGCTGCTCGCCTTGCCGGCGCCGGGCCTGACACTCGCCGACAAGCAGGCGGTCAACCGTGCGCTGCTTGCGTCCGGGGCGACGATCACCGAGATGAACACCGTGCGCAAGCATCTCTCGGCCATCAAGGGCGGAAGGCTGGCCGCGGCGGCGGCGCCGGCGCGGGTGGTCACGCTCGCGATCAGTGACGTGCCGGGCGATGATCCGGCGGTGATCGCCTCCGGCCCCACCGTGCCGGACCCGACCAGCTTCGCGCAGGCGCGGGCGATCCTCGCGCGCTACGCCATCACCCCGCCGGCTTCGGTGGCGGCCCATCTGGCCCGGGCAGCGGAGGAGACGCCCAAGCCCGGCGATCTGCCGCACGCCGAATTCCGCATGATCGCGACCCCGATGATGGCGCTGCGGCGGGCCGCCGAGACGGCAAGCGGCCTCGGCCTGAGCCCGCTGATCCTGGGCGATGCGCTGGAGGGCGAATCGCGCGAGCTCGGCACCGTGCTGGCCGGCATCGCCCGCAGCGTGCGCGCCCATGGCGTGCCCCTGGCCGCGCCCGCGCTGCTGCTGTCGGGCGGGGAAACCACCGTGAGCATCGGCCGCGGGCCGGCCGGGCGCGGCGGGCGCAACACCGAGTTCCTGCTGGGGCTCGCCGTGGCGCTGGCCGGCGAGCCCGGCGTCTGGGCCGCCGCCGGCGACACCGACGGGATCGATGGCACCGAGGATGCGGCCGGCGCGCTCGTCGCGCCCGATACGCTGGCGCGTGCCCGTGCCGCCGGGCTTGACGCGCGGGCAGTGCTGGCGGCGCATGACAGCTACGGGCTGTTCGATGTGCTTGGCGATCTGATCCGGACGGGCCCGACGCTGACCAATGTGAACGACGTGCGTGCGATCCTGATTTCGTAAGGCCAGGGCTCCGCCCTGGACCCGCTGGGGGCGGGCGCCCCCAGACCCGCACCCGTTCGGGGGGTACCCCCAGGGGACGGTTTCCAAAGGCATCGCCTTTGGTGGGGTCCGGGGGCAACGCCCCTGGCCTTGCCTTCCCCTGCGCCGCCAAAAAGGAAGCCGCGATGACCCTCCGCCCCAAGCTGCGCCGCCGCCGCCGCACCAAGATCATCGCGACCATCGGCCCGGCCAGTTCCACGCCCGAGGTGCTCGCCCGCCTGTTCCAGGCCGGCGCCGATGTGTTCCGCCTGAACTTCTCCCATGGCAGCCACGACGACCACGCCGCGCGCATCGCCATGATCCGCGACCTGGAGCAGCGCCTGGACCGCCCGATCGGCATCCTGGCCGATGTCCAGGGGCCCAAGCTGCGGGTCGGCCGCTTCGGCGGCTGGCGGGTGCATCTGCAGACCGGCCACAGCTTCCGTCTGGACCTGAACCCCACGCCGGGCGACGCATTGCGGGTGAACCTGCCCCATCCCGAGATCATCGAGGCCGCCAGCCTGGGGGCCACCCTGCTGCTCGACGACGGCAAGCTGCGCCTGCGGGTCACCCGCAAGCTGCCGGACGGGCTGGAGACCGAGATCGTGGTGGGCGGCCCGCTATCGGACCGCAAGGGCGTCAACGTGCCCGACGTGGTGCTGCCAATCCCGGCGCTGACCGTGAAGGACCGCGAGGACCTGGCCTTCGCCCTGGAACACGGCGTGGACTATATCGGCCTGTCCTTCGTGCAGCGGCCGGAGGACGTGGCCGAGACCAAGGACATCGCCGCCGGTCGCGCCTGGATCATGACCAAGATGGAAAAGCCGCAGGCGCTGGAAAATCTCGACGCGATCCTGGCATTGTCGGACGCGGTGATGGTGGCGCGCGGCGATCTGGGGGTGGAACTGCCGCCCGAGGAAGTGCCGCTGGCGCAGAAGCGCATCGTCCGCGCCGCCCGCCAGCTGGGCAAGCCCGTGGTGGTGGCGACCCAGATGCTGGAGAGCATGATCACCGCCCCCGCCCCGACCCGCGCGGAAGCCTCCGACGTTGCCACCGCGGTGTTCGACGGCGCGGACGCGGTGATGCTGTCGGCCGAGACCGCCGCCGGCCAGTACCCGTTCGAGGCGGTGAACATCATGGACCGCATCATCGCGCGGGTGGAGCAGGACACCGGCTGGCGGGCGATCATCGAGGCGAGCCGCCCGGCCCCGGAACATGCCACCGCCGATGCCATCGCCGCGGCCGCGCGGCAGATCGCCCATACCATCTCGGCGCGGGCGATCGTGGCGTTCACCTCCTCGGGCAGCACCGGGCTGCGCATCGCCCGCGAGCGGCCGGACTGCCCGGTGATCGGGCTGACGCCGAGCGAGGCGACCGCGCGGCGGCTGGCCGTGGTCTGGGGGGTGCACGCGGTGGTCGGAACCGAGGTGCATTCGATGACCGACGCGGTCGCCAAGGCGACGCGCACCGCGCAGCAGGAAGGCTTCGCCAGCGCCGGCGAGGACATCGTGGTGGCTGCCGGCGTGCCGTTCGGCCAGTCCGGCACCACCAACGCGCTGCGCGTCGCGGTGGTGAAGTAGCCGGCGATGGACGTGCAGCCGGCCTGCCAGGTCCTGCGCACCGAAGCGGCGCTGCGCCAGGCGGTCGCCCGCTGGCGGATGGCGGGGCCGCCGGTCGCGCTGGTGCCCACCATGGGCGCGCTGCACGAGGGCCACCTGGCCCTGATCCGCGCCGGCGCGGCCGGGGGGGCGCAGGTCGTGGTCTCGATCTTCGTCAACCCGAAGCAGTTCGGGCCGAACGAGGATTTCACCGCCTATCCGCGCACCGAGGCGATGGACGTGGCGCTGGCCGCCGGCGCCGGTGCCGCGCTGGTCTTCGCCCCCGGCGTGGAGGTGATCTATCCCGCCGGCTTCGCCACCACCGTGCGGGTCGGCGGACTGAGCGAGGGCCTGTGCGGGGCGCAGCGGCCGGGACATTTCGACGGCGTTGCGACCGTGGTGACCAAGCTGCTGCTGCTGTGCCTGCCGGATGCCGCCTATTTCGGCGAAAAGGACTTCCAGCAACTGCAGCTGGTCCGTCGGCTGGCCGCCGACCTCAACATCCCGGTCCGGATCGAGGGCATCCCGACGGTGCGGGAGGCGGACGGGCTGGCGATGTCCTCACGCAACCGCTTCCTGACCGCGGACCAGCGCCGCATCGCGCCCCTGCTGGCCGGCGTCCTGCACGACATCGCGCTGGCGCTGGCGCAGGACGGCGCGCGGGTCGCGGCCGAACTCGCGGCCGGGCGAAGGCGCCTGCTCGCCGCCGGGTTCGACCCGGTCGATCTGGAGGTGCGCGCGCCCGCGGATCTGGCGCCGCTCGAGAGGGTCACTGGCGAGGCGCGCGTGCTGGCGGCGGCCTGGCTCGGCCGGACGCGGCTGATCGACAATGTCGCGATCCTGCCGGGCTCGGGGAGCTTCGCGGCGGGGTGAGGCGCCGCCGACGGGCTCCGCCCCCCACGCCCCAATGGAGACCGCCCCCGGCGGCACTCCACCGGGCGAGGTTTCCGGGCCGTGCCTGCCCGACGCACCGGCATGCGATCGCCCCTCACGCCCGGCACTGTCGCGTCAGGTCACCGCCGCCCGGGTCTGAAAGCGCGCCTCCCGCCAGACGCCGGAGCGCAGCACCTCGCGCAGCACCTGCACCGCGTCCCAGATCTCGGCAAAACCCACATAGAGCGGGGCGAAGCCGAAGCGCAGGATGTCGGGCGCGCGGACATCGCCGATCACCCCGCTGGCAATCAGCGCCTGCATGATCGGATAGGCCTGCGGATGGGCGAGCGCGACCTGGCTGCCGCGCTCGGGCTCCAGCAGGATGCGCAGGCCGAGCCCGTCGCATTCCTGCGCCACAAGTTGCGCGAACAGCGCGGTCTGGCGCAGCGATTTCGCCCGTATTTCGGCGATCGGCGCGGCGAGCGCCAGATCCAGCCCGACCTCGAGCGCGCTCAGCCCCAGGATCGGCGGCGTGCCGACCGCGGCGCGGGCGATCCCCGGGGCGGGACGGTAGGTCGGCTCGAAGGCGAACGGAGCGGCATGGCCGAGCCAGCCGGTCATCGGCAGTTCGAGCCGCGCGTGCAGCGCCGGGGCGACATAGAGGAAGCCGGGCGCGCCGGGCCCGCCATTGAGGTATTTATAGCCGCAGCCGACCGCGAAATCGGCGCCGCTGCCGGCGAGATCGATCGGCACCACCCCGGCCGAATGCGACAGGTCCCACACCACCAGCGCCCCGGCCGCGTGGGCCGCGGCGGTCAGGCCCGCCATGTCGAGCAGCCTGCCGCTGCGATAATCCACCTGCGTCAGCATCAGCACTGCGACCGAAGAATCGAGCGCCTCGGGTTCGGCCAGGCGCAGGACATGGTCACGCCCGAGCAGCCGGGCGAGGCCTTCGGCGATATAGAGATCGGTCGGGAAATTGCCGGGCTGCGACAGGATCACCCGGCGCTCTGGCCGCAGCGCGAGCGCCGCGGACAGCGCCTTGAACAGATTGACCGAGGTCGAGTCCGCGGCGATGACGCTGCCGGGAGGCGCACCGGTCAGCCGCGCGATCTTGTCGCCCAGCCGCAGCGGCAGATCGATCCAGCCATGCTGGTTCCAGCTGCGGATCAGCCCCTCGCCCCATTCGCGTGTCAGCACTTCGGCGAGCCGCGCCGGGGTCGCGGCCGGCAGGGCGCCGAGCGAATTGCCGTCCAGATAGATCACCCCCGGCGGCAGGGCGAACCGGTCGCGGAAACCACCGAGCGGATCGGCGTGGTCCAGCGCCACCAGCGCCTCCCGCGTGATCGGCCGTTGCGCTGGCGCGCTCATTGCGGTGTCTGCGGCTCGCCCTGTCGCGGCAGCGCGGCCAGCGCGGCGGCGATCTCGCCCATCACCATGGACCAGTTGCGCGGCACGCGCTGGCGGAACAGACGCATGCTGGGGTACCAAGGCGTGTCGGCCCGGTCGAGCAGCCAGCGCCAGTCGGGGGCGTGGGGCAGCAGCACCCAGACCGGCCGGCCCATCGCCCCGGCCAGGTGCGCGACCGAGGTATCGACCGTGACCAGCAGATCGAGTCCGGCGATGATCGCCGCGGTGTCCTCGAAATCCTCGATCTCGGCCGAGACGTTGAGCAGCTGCGCGCGGCCGTAATAGGCCCCGGTCTGGGCCTGCGCCGGGCCTTTCTGCAGCGAGACCAGCGCGACCCCATCGACCGCGGCGAGCGGTGCGAACTCGGCCAGGGCGGCGGAGCGGTTGATATCGTTGTTATGGGTGGGCCGCCCTGCCCAGACCAGGCCGACGCGGCGGTAGCCTGGCGGGGCGAGCCCGGCCAGCCGCGCGCGCCAGGCGGCGGCGCGCGACGGATCGGCCTGCAGATAGGGCACGCCGCCGGGGATGTTGCCAAGCCGCACGCCATACAGCCGCGGCAGGCCGGAGAGCGGGCAATAGGCGGCGAAATCCGGCCGGTCGTCCCAGCGATCAAACACATCGAGCCCGGGCAGCATCTGGCGCATCAAGGGCTGCAATTCACGCGAGCAGGCGAGCGAGAGCGTGGGGCAGCGCGCCGCGACCCAGGGGATCATGCGGCCGAACTGGATGACATCGCCGAAGCCCTGATCGGCCACCAGCATCAGCCGCTGTCCCGCCGGCAGCGCCGTCCCGTCCCATTGCGGACGGTCGGTCTTCGGCATCATCTGCGCCGCGCCGGGGATCTGGTAGCGCCATTCATATTCCGCCCAGCCCTCGGCGAATTCGCCGCGCAGCAGCAGCGCCTCGGCCAGCGCGAAATGCGGCCCCGGCAGCGTGGGATCGAGCGCGATCGCCCGGCGGGCGCAGGCGATGCTCTCATCGAGTTCCAGCAGCCGGTAATACACGACGGTGAGGTTGTGCAGCGCGTGCGGATCGCAGGGATCGAGCTCGACCGCCCGGCGCCCGGCGATCACGGCTTCCTGGTGGCGGCCGAGACGCTCATAGATGGTGCAGATGTTGCGATAGTACAGCGGCGTGTTGACGCCATGGGCGATCGCCTGCTCGACCAGGTCGGCGGCCTCCTCCATGCGGCCCTGGCGGAAGGCCACGATGCCGCTCAGATGCAGCGCATCCGGCTGCAGAGGCGCCACGGCCAGCATGCGGCGCAGCAGCGCCGCGGCGTCGTCCAGCCTGCCGGCCTGCTCGTATTCGTTTGCGATTCTGAACAGATCGGCCAGCGGCACGGGCACCATGATCGTGGCATCGGCCGGCGCCGGGGCCGAGGGGATCATGCGCGGATCGGCCGGGGCCTGGCTCAGCGCGCCGCGATCGGCTGGAATCGACTGTCTGTCATCGGGCAGGGCCGAGATCTGGTTCATCGGCGGATCAGATCTGATAGCCCAGCCGCTCGATCACCGGAGCCAGGATCGGGATCACCGGGGCGAGCTGGTCCAGATAATGGCGATAGCGGAAACGCGAGCGATCGTACAGCTTCTCGGTCACCTGGGCATAGCTCGCGGTGCGGGCATAGCGGCGGTTCTCCTCGAAGCGCAGGCAGGACGGGTCGAATTCCTCGCCGGTGAAGGCGAGCATCCGCCGCACGCTGGTCTCCTGCGCGTCCACGATGTCCTCGTAGCGGATGGTCATGTAGCGCAGCGTCATCTCGCGCCGGTAATGCTCGACCAGGTCCATCACCAGCACATAGTGCCGGGCCGCGCTCTCCAGCGCATAGGAGCAGAAGAACCCATGGGTCATGTGGTTGGAGAAGGCCGAGGTGATGATATCCAGCGGATGGCGCAGCACATGGATCATCGGCGAGCGCGGGAACAGCAGCCCGATCAGGCCGAGATGGGTCTCGTTCAGCGGCATCTTGTCGGTGAACCAGCGCGCATCCTGGCGCAGGAGGCCGAGCTGGCGGGATTTCTGCAGGTAATAGTCGCGCAGATTGTCGAGCCCTTCGCGATGGTCGCCCATCCATAGTTCGGCCAGCGCCTCCGGATAGGCGAGCGGACTGTCGAACATCTTCGGCATGATCGAGGTGATCTCGGTGATGAACGGCAGTTCATCGCCGGCGGCGATGGCGGGATGGGCGCTCAACGTCTGCTCCACCAGGGTGGTGCCCGAGCGGGGGAAGCCCAGGATGAACAGCGGCTGGGCCACGCCTTCGGCAGGGTTGGCGCGGGGGATCAGCTTGAGCCGCCCGGTGGTGAAGAAGCGCTGCAGCCGCTCGGCGAGCTGGGCCGCGTGTTCGGCCAGATAGGCGTGGCCGCTCACTTCGCGCGCCTTGCGCTTGCCTTCCTCGAAAGCGGCGAAGGCTTCCCCGTAGCGGCCCATCTGGTCGAGCAGCCGGCCCTTCTCGAGCAGTTCGTTCGGCCCGAGGCTGCCGTCCCGGCTCTGCGAGGCGATCGAATCGAGGGTCGCCAGCGCCTTCTCGTATTCCCGCTTGCGCCCGAGCGCCACGGCGCGGGCGAGCAGCACGCTCGGGTTGCCCGGCGCGATCTGCTCGGCGCGGTCGAGCAGGGCCAGCGCCAGGTCGAAATTGCGATCCACCTCCTCGAGCCGCGCCCAGCCCAGCAGGGTCTGCAGGACCTGCGGCGCCGCGGTCGTGCTCTCCTCATAGAGGGCCCGCGCCTCCTCCATCTTGCCCTGGGTCTTGAGGTTCCAGGCGAGGTTCGCGAGCACGATCGGATCGCGGGCGCCCGACAGGGCGAGCACCCGGCGGTAGTGATATTCGCCGACCGCCGGGCGCTGCTGCTCGGTCAGGATCATGCCCATCAGATTATGCGATTGCGCGTTCTCGGGCGCGATCCGGACCGCGTTGCGGGCGTGGATCTCGGCCTCCGCCAGGCTGCCCTTGCCCATCAGCAGCAGGGCGATCTCGTTGGTCGCCCAGAGATTATTGGGATCGAGCGCGACCATCCGGCGGATCAGCGCCTCGGCCGCGCGCATCGCGCCCTGGGCCTTGCGGATGGAATACAGCACCTGCAGCGCGCCCGGCTGGGTCGGTGCCAGTTCCAGAACATCGAGGCACAGCGTCTCGGCGGTCTCGATCGCGCCATGGCGATGGGCCTGGACCGCCCGCTCGACCAGCGGCAGCAGATGCCGCCCCGCCTCGCCCGAGGCCTGGGCAGCGAGGTTCATCTCGCAGCAGCGCAGCCGGCGCAGCTGGCTGCCGCAGGCGCACAGGCCGGGATCGGCTTGCCGCGCCGGCCGGGGAGACGACGCTGGGTGCTGCTGGCTGGCCGACATCGCTGATCCTCCTGCGACGAGACTAGCCTGACGGGACCGGCCGTGCGAGCAGCCCCGACCACCCGCGCGTCGCGACGCCGGCCGGAACGCAGCCTAGCGCACAGCGGTTACCGGCGCACCAATGACCCCCAGGACCCGGGGCGGATCAGCCGGCGGCGACGCAGCGGTTTGCCTCGCGCCGATTGAGGCGCCAGATCGCGAAGTTCAGCATGCCGGCAAAGCCGACCCAGCCCAGATAGGGCAGCAGCAAGGCGGCCGCCAGACCGTTGAGAGGGCGGAACACCAGGATCGTCGCCAGGATCGACAGCCACAGCAGAATGACTTCGCCGAACGCCAGATCGGGCCGGCGCAGACCGAAGAACAGCGCCGACCAGGCGGCGTTCAGCAGCAGCTGCGCGCCATAGACCGCAAAGGGAAAGGCCGCCCCGGCCAGACCTTCCTGGCGCCAGACCAGCCAGCCGGATACCGCGATCGTGGCGTACAGCACGGACCAGGCCGGGGGAAACAGCCAGTTCGGCGGCCGCCAGCTGGGCTTGGCCAGCCCCTCGTACCAGAGACCGGGCCGAAACAACGCACCCGTCATCGCGGCCGCGAGGCAGGCGACGAAGAAACCGGCCAGGGCAAGGGCGTCGGAAGAGGTCATATCGTCAGATTAGACCGAATCTGGCGGCGCAGGAAGGACGGAGCACTGTCCGCTGCGCGCCGAGCCCATGGCGGGGCCGGAGCCTACACCCGCGAGCTCGGCCGGTAGAACGGCTCATGCCGCGCGGGATCGATGTATTTCCCGTAGAACGCCTTCACATGGGGCAGCAGCGCTTTGGACAGGTGCCGCCTCTGCACCTCGTCATCCGACAGAGCGCGGGCGAGATCGGCGTGCAGCGCCGCCAGCGCGCCCTCCCTGTCCACCTTGGTAAAGCGGCCCTGGTCGTAGATCACCTCGCCATCGCACATCACGGTACGCACCGCCTCGGTCTTGGCGCGCTGGATCACCGCGTCCAGCAACGGCGTCTCCTCATCCAGATAGGGATAGCTGATCCGGTCCCAGTCCAGCAGCACCAGATCGGCCGCCCGGCCTTCCGCCAGCACCCCGATGCGCCCGGCGAAGCCGGTGGTATTGGCCCCGCCGGCGGTCGCCATGCGGAACACCTGGGCCATCGACGGCACGTCGTCCTCCATCCCCGGCACCCGATGGGCGCGCAGCACCAGGCGCATTTCGGACAGCATGTCGCGATCGTCGTTGATGCCCGCCTCATCGAGGCCGATCGCGACGTTCAGCCCCCGCGCCTCGAACCGGTTCAGCGCGGCCACGCCCGAGCGCAGGCGGAAATTCGACGAACAGTTATGGCAGACGCAGGTGCCAGTCTCGGCCAGCCGGTCGATGTCGCGCTCGTTCAGCCACACGCCGTGGCCGAGCGTCATCCGCGGCCCCAGCAGGCCGAAACGGTCGATATACTCGACGGCCGTGCCGCCGCCGCGGCGGGCGGCGTATTCCTTCTGGTAGGCGGTCTCCAGCAGATGCATGTGCAGGGGCACGTCGAACTTGGCCGAGGCTTCGGCGAGCCGGCCCAGCGCCGCATCCGAGCACCAGTGCAGGTTCGCCGGCGCCAGCTGGATCTTCACCCGGCTCTGGTTCTGGTGGCGGCCGTGCAGGTTTTCGAACAGCGCCATGTGATCATCGAGGCTCAGGCGGAAGCGTTCGAACCAGGCGCGCATCGGCCCGCGCAGCTCCTCGGGCAGGCTCGCGGTGAAGGCGGCATCGTCCTGATAGACCAGCCGGTTCTGATCCCGCACGGCGAAGCAGTAGGACACCCGCATGCCGATGTCCTGATAGGCGCGGATCACCTCGTCGGACCGCGCCTCCACATCCGCGAGCTGGCCGGGCGCCCAGCCATGGATGTGCTGCACGGTGGTGATGCCCGAGGCGATCATCTCGAAGGCGGAATACAGCGTATCCAGATACAGATTGAGGTTGCGCGCCACCATCCGCGTCACGAACCACAATTCCAGCGGCATGTCCGGCGAGCCGAGCTGCACCGGTGTCAGCCCGACATGGTGGTGGCCGTTGACGAAGCCGGGGATGAGGATCTCCCGCCCTGTGCCGATCACCGCGACGTCGGGGAAGCGGCGGGCGAGATCGGCATAGGTGCCGAGTTCCAGGATGGTGCCGTCACGCTGCAGCACCGCGCCATCGGCGATCTCGGCCCAGCCCTGCCGGTCGGTGGCGTGGGTGATCATCGCGCGGCTGCGGATCAGCGACGTGGCCATATGCGGTACTCCGTGCAGAGTTCGGACG
>DAICZL010000812.1 GCA_027311165.1 bacterium | reverse complement strand
CCGCGCGGCGGGGGCGGCCAGGGCGGGGGGCGCGGCCAGGGCCAGCATCAGGGCCGGGGCGCAGAGACACCACGCCCGCAACCGCCGGATGGCGCAGGGCAGTCCGGCGGCCGCGGATCGGCCGGGATGCGCCCGGGGGGTGTCGGGGACAGGATCGGCGGCGTGTTCCGGTGCGGCCGGCAAAGCGTGCTGCTGCCCCTGTTCAACTGCGCCGGTGGTGGGATTGCGGGGCATCCGGGGGGGTGCTGAGCGTCGCCGCGATGCCGGCGCAGATCAGACCCATCGCGGCCGGCAGCAGCCAGTCCGGCCGCACCAGCAGCGGCACGATCAGATTGTTCCAGGCAAAGCCGCCAAGGAAGCCCGGCGCCGCGGAGGGCGGGTCCGCTCCCCACATCGCGAGCAGCTCGCCCAGGGTCATCTCCGTCGGTCCCAGCGTGGCGATGGCGACCGCGGCCACCAGCAGGGCCGCAGCGCTGACCGCCAGGACGCGGGCCATGGTCATGCGCATTTCAAGGCCCCTGCATGTGCGGAAACCAGGTCGCGCTCCGGACGGCTCATGTGGCGGGTCCCTCCGCAGTCATGATGGTTCAGTGTATCCTGCATTTCGATCGGCGGATATCACTGTTGCTGGGTGCCGGGAGGGGCGGATATGGCGGAGAGGGGTGAGCGGAGCGCGGATGGCCCGCGTGGCGAGCTCGCGCTGCGCACCCTGGCGATGCCGGCCGATGCCAATCCGTCCGGGGACATCTTCGGTGGCTGGATGATGGCGCATATGGACCTCGCGGCCGGCATGACCGCTTCCAGCCGCGCCGGCGCGCGGGTGGTCACCGCCGCGGTGTCCAACATGGCCTTCCTGCAGCCGGTGAAGGTGGGCGATGTGGTCTGCTGCTACGCCGAGGTGACCAGGATCGGGCGGAGCTCGATGGACCTGCGGGTCGAGGCCTTCGTGCTCCGCCACGATTGCGGCCAGCGCATCAAGGTGACCGAGGCATTGTTCGTGCTGGTGGCGGTGGATGCGCAGGGCAGGCCGCGCCAGGTGGCGGCGGAGCCTGCCAGCTGATCTCGTCCTGTAACGACCCGCCGTGGGACAAACAGCCGGGGAACAAACAGCCGGGGAACGAACCGCCTGGGAACGAACCGCCGGGGAACGAACCGCCGGGCGCCGCTGGCCGGGATGAACGCCACCCCGGCCGGGCCGGGATCAGACCGTCTTCTTCAGCGTGGGCGAGGCCTTGAACCGCACCGTCTTGCCCGCCTTCACCTTGATCGGCTCGCCGGTGCGCGGGTTCAGACCCTTGCGGGCCTTGGTCTTGCGCACGATGAAGGTCCCGAAGCTCGGCAGGGTGAAGCGCCCGGCTTTCTTCAGTTCCTTGACGATCGCGCCGATCACGTCGGCAGCGGCACGGTTCGCGGCGGCACCGGTCAGCGAGGCTGATTCCTGGATGACCGCGGCGATGAAGGCGTTCGACATTGTGTTTCCTTCGGGTCAGGAGAGGCGGCAAAGCAGCGCGACGCCGGCATCGCGCGGCTGGTCTGGCAAGGCTGCAGCCGATCGCCAATCACCGCTGCAGGACAGCAGCGTTAGCAGGTTGTGACGGATTCGACCAGCCTGGCTGCAAGCTTCTGCGTTGGTCGCGAAGCTCGCCGGTTCGCCCGCCCTGCCGGCCCGCCCCTGCTCAGCGC
>DAICZL010000811.1 GCA_027311165.1 bacterium | reverse complement strand
CGGGCCGGCCGGCAGCATCCCCGCCCGCCCAGGGCGGGGTCACACCCAACGCGCGGGCAACCCGCACCGCCGAGGCGATTCCGTCCTCATGGAATCCCCAGCCTGTCCAGGCGCCCGCGAAATATAGTCGGTCGGCCCCCTGGATCGCAGGCAGGGCAGCCTGCGCGGCCATCGCGGCCGCGTCGAATTGCGGATGGCGGTAGGCGCGGGTGGCGAGTACCCGGTCCGGATCGGGCGGGCGCAGCGGATTGAGGGTGACCAGCAGCGGCTCGGTGCTGGTTAGCCCCTGCAGCCGGTTCATCCAGTAGGTGACACTGACCCGTCCGGTCCGGTCGGCGGGATCGTCCGAGAGGTAGTTCCATGCCGACCAGACACCGCGCCGGCGCGGCATCAGCGCGATATCGGTGTGCAGCACCGCGAAATTGTCCTGGCAACGTATTGCGCTCAGCACTGCCCGTTCGGCCGGATGCGCGGGATCGAGCAGTGCCAGCGTCTGATCGGCATGGCAGGCCAGGACCGCCTGGTCGAACGCAACCTCGCTGCCATCTTCCAGCGTCAGCCTCACCCCCGGACCCGTCCTGCCGACCGACCGCACCCTCGCCCCGATCCGAACCCGCTCGCCCAGATCCGCGAGAATACGTTCCACATAAACGCGCGAGCCACCCTCTACCGTGCGCCATTGCGGTCGGTCGTTAAGACTCAGCAGGCCGTGATTCTGGAAGAACCGGGCAAACTGGGCGGCCGGAAAGTCCCGCATGCCGGTAACCGAGGCCGACCAGATCGCAGCCCCCATCGGCAGGATGTGGTCCTGCACGAAGCCCTCTCCGTATCGGCCACGGTCGAGCCACTCGCCCAAGCTTTCGCCCGAGCCCGCCGCTTCGCCAAGCTGGTCAAGCAGTGAGGGAGCCTCGCGGTAGAAGCGGAGAATGTCGCGCACCATACCCCAGAACCGCGGGCGCAGCAGATTGCGCCGCTGGGCGAACATTTGTCTCAAATCGCCGCCGCCATATTCCAGCCGACCACGCCCGATAGACACGCCGAAAGACATCTCGGAGTCCTTCGTCGGCACTCCGATTGCCGCGAACAGACCGCACAGATGCGGATAATTGCGGGTGTTGTAGACGATGAACCCGGTATCGACCGCGTGCGTCTGCCCGCCAAGCGTAACTGTCTGGGTGTCGGCATGGCCGCCGGCGCGGGGCTCGGCCTCGAACAGCACGACCTCGCAGGTATGGCGCAGCAGCCAGGCAGCGGACAAGCCGGCGATGCCGGCGCCGATCACGGCGATGCGTGGGGGGTCAGGCCGAGAGATTCTCATTCGGCTTTCTCCCCGATCCGCCGCCACGCGTCGAGGGCGCGGGCCCGGCCGGTCGCCAGATCGACGATCGGAGTAGCATAAGCGGCCGAAACCTCCCATGGCGCGTGGATCGCCCCCGCGGCCAACCCCCGCAACTCAGGGACATAGCGGCGGACATAGCCGCCTTCAGGGTCGAATTTTCGGCCCTGCAGCACGGGGTTGAACACCCGGAAGAACGGCGCGGCATCAGCCCCGCATCCGGCCACCCATTGCCAGCTGGCGCTGTTGGAGGCCAGGTCCGCATCAACCAGCGTGTCCCAGAACCAAGCCTGGCCGTCCTGCCAGGGGATCAGCAGGTGCTTCACCAGGAACGAGGCCACGACCATGCGCACCCGATTGTGCATCCAGCCCGTCTGCCACAGCTGACGCATGCCGGCATCGACGATCGGCACGCCGGTCCGGCCGCGCTGCCAGGCCCGCAAAGCCGTCTGGTCGGCCACCCAGGGAAACGCGTTGAACTCGGCGCGCAGGGGAAGTTCGGGCAGGTCGGGGTGATGCCAGAGAAGGTAAGCAGCGAACTCCCGCCAAAGCAGCTCTCGGAGGAATTTTTCCACCCCCTGGCCGTCACCAGCCGCAAGCGCCGCCTGCCAGACCTGGGCGGGCGATATCTCACCCCGCGCCAAATGCGGAGACAGCATCGAAGTATGCGTGCCGTCCGGGATGTCGCGGGCGTGGTGATAGTTGGCCAGTGAAGCGGAGATGAATGCTTCCAGCCGGAGCGCCGCGCCCGCCTCGCCCGGCTGCCAGGCCTCGCGCAGGCCAACTGCCCAGTCCGGCCCGGCGGACATGGTCGTCACGCCCGGCTGGCCGGAACCCGTACCGCCGGGCAGCAGGTGCCAGTCTGCGAGCACGTCGGAGGCGACAATCGGCGCCGCGGGCAAGCGGGCCGGTGCCGGACGCGGCGCAGGAGGCGGGCCGAGCGCCATACAGGCGCGTGCAAACGGGGTATAGACGCCGTAGAGGCCCCCGGCCTGGGTGCGCAAAGCATCGGCGTCGACCAGCAACGTGGTTCGGTGCCGCCGCAGTCGGACCCCTCTTACCGCCAGTGCCTTGGCCACCGCCTGGTCCTGCCGCCGGGCCCAGGGCTCGGGCGGGCGACCGGTATGCACTTCGGTGATGCCGGCCTCGGCAGCGAGCGCGGGAATGATCACTGCTGCATCGCCGCGACGGAGCACCAGCATGGAACCCCGGGCGGCAAGGTCTGCAGCCAGTGCCGCCAGACTGTGGTGGAGCCACCAGCGCGCCGCACCGCCAGGCGCCCAGCGCCCGGCAGCGGCTTCATCCAGCACGAATACCGGCAACACAGGCCCGCCTGCCTCCAGCGCCGCCAGAAGCGCGGGCTGGTCGGTCAGGCGCAGATCCTGGCGAAACCATAGCATCGTCGGAGCGGAGGTCATCTTCGGGAGCACTCGATCATGAACGCCGGATATGCCCCTTTCTACGGGACTGCCATCTACCCGGATGCCTCACGGATTCGTGAGCGCATAGCGCCTCAACCCACGCACGTAGCCATGCTTTCGCCTGACGAAGGCCGGCCGGATGAGAAAGTCCAATCGAGCCCATCGCCGCGGCAGGGGCCCGAGCACTGTTCCCAAAACGAGATACAGCGTATTGAACTCGCATTATGCCAATGGTCGTGATGCTATCAACCGAAACAGATAGCTCATAATCACTGACGGTTATGTGCCTTTGTCACGAACACGCCAGTCGATCCGGCGTGCGATACCAGA
Organism: bacterium; assembly: GCA_027311165.1. GTDB lineage: Bacteria > Pseudomonadota > Alphaproteobacteria > Acetobacterales > Acetobacteraceae > DAICZL01. The sequence goes on along the minus strand of DAICZL010000811.1, from coordinate 5,161 downwards.
CGCCGAATGAGCTGGGGCAGCCGGCCCTTCCAGCCCGCGATAAGGAGCCTAATTCAGATGGGTATGGATCCGAACCCCTGCCCCAAGTCAAAATTGCGGGTGCGCGCAGCGTGCCAACCAACCAACGCGCAGCCACCGGGGCGAGGCGGTTGCACGGTATCACGTCGGCAGGTCGGCCTCCGCTCTTGCAGTGTTCGGCTTGCCAGCCAGGGCACACCCTGATAGCCGATGAAATCAATGCCTTCGAAGTTCGTCCTACCTCTTTTCATATTTTTGATGGTCTCGCAGCCTGACTCACCGGCCGGCGCAGACGAGACCGGGCCATTGGCGGATCTGTGCGACGCTCCGGCCGAGATCACGGCTGACGACACCGCGCTCGACCAGCTTAGCGAGGCGATTCGGGCCGGCGGCCAAGTAGAAGTGCTGGCGATCGGTTCGGCCAGCATGCTGGCCCCCGAGACCGGTGAGCCTGGGACGGCATTTCCCTACCGCATGATCGAGGAACTGCGCACCGCCTATCCCGGGGTGTCCTTCGGCCTGACTCTGCGGGGCGGACGCGGCCTGACCGCGGCACAGATGCTGGCCACAATCGAGACGACGCTGCCGCAAGCGCATTTCAAACTGGTGCTATGGCAGACTGGTACTGTCGAGGCGGTGGAAGGAAAACGACCAGAGGATCTATACCAGGTATTGGAGCAGGGTGCATCCCAGATCCGTGCCGCGGGAGGCGATCTGGTACTAATCGACCAACCATTCAGCCGCATGTTGCAGGCTAAGGCCAATCCCGTGCCCTATGAGCGGATGATGCTGAAGGCCGCTGAACTGCCTGGCGTCGCGATCTTTCATCGCTATGCGCTGATGCACTATTGGGTGAGTAGGGGCCGCTTTGACCTGGAGCGAACTGCTAGGACGGATCGCCAGCGCGTGGCCATGCAGTTGCACGACTGCCTTGGGGCCGCGCTGGCACGATTGGTGGTGCAGGGAGTGGCGCTGGCTACGAAGTGATCGCCTTCTCTATTTTTTCAGCTGGGAGTGTGATCGAACCCCTTCACCGTGATCATTAGACAACATCCCAGCCCCTTGTGTCACGGCCTCTTAGCTAACTCCGGCTATATTGTTAAACTCCGGATCACGATTTCGTACACCAAGTTCGTCTAGCGCTAGGTCCATGGCGCGCGCCGCTTCGCTCAGGTCGGCCGGGTCCAGCGCGCCGATGCAACCGATCCGGAAGCTCGGCCGGTCCGTGTTATAAAAATTGCTGATCACAAAACCTTGACCTTTCATGAAGTCAACAAAACGTTGCAGATTCCATGCTGGATCATCCGGGGCGGCAATGTTGACCACGATCGGCCCCTGCAGCGCCGGTTGCAGGCATGGCACCAAGCCGATCGCACGTATCCCGTCGATCAGAGCGTCGCGATTGGCGCCATAGCGGGTCAGCCTCGGAGCCGATCCGCCCTCGGCATCAAACAGGTCAAGAGCCACACGCAGCGCCGCGATCACCTGGGCGGGCGGCGTGAAACGAGCATAGCCTGGCCCGCCGCGCACCGCATTGGCATGAGCATCCGCTAGATCGAACGACCAGCTGCCCGCATGCCCCGCTGACGCTTCCAGCCGGTCGGTGCGAGCGATGGCAAAGCCGATGCCGGGCACGCCCTCCAGGCATTTATTGGCGGTGAACAGCAGCGCATCCACCTCTGGCTGAGCGGCAAGGTCGATGGGCAGGGCGCCGAAGGCGGACACGGCGTCCAGGATCACCCGGCGCCCGGAAGCACGCGCCACCTGCCCGATCGCTGCGGCATCGTGGATGATACCGCTGCCGGTCTCGCTGTAGACGACCCCGACATGGGAAATTGCAGGATCAGCAGCGAGCGCCGCGGCAATACTCTCGGGTGGCGCACGCTCGGCCGGCCCGACCGGCAGTTCCACGACCACCCGGCCGGCCTCGCGGGCCAACCTTGCCATCCGGGCAGCGTAGGGACCGACGATCGGCACCAGGATCCGCCCGCCTGGCGGCAGGAAGCTCCGCAATGCCGCCTCGATCGCGAAATGGCCACATCCCTGCACTGCCAGCGCCGTGTGGCAGGCGGTGGCGCCGGCAATGCGCAGAAGCCGGTTCTGCACGTCTTCCAGAATGGCCGCGAAGTCGGGATCCCAGGGGGCGAAATCGGCCCCGAGGGCAGCGCGGACTTCGGGTCGGGTGGTGACAGGGCCAGGGGTCAATAGCTTCATGGCGGTCATCTGTAGCGAGACCCGGAGCGATTGGCAGCCCCCTCGTGCGAACCGCCGCCCCGAAGACCCACATGCCCTTACGTCAGCCGGAAGCCCGCCCGTGACGATGGACTTTGCTCGGAGCGCCTCGCTCAACACGCGATGTGCTGCTATAACCAGTAATCATGACCCTGCCCTTCACCCTGCCCGACTGGCTACCCTGGTGGGTGCCCATCCTCCTTCTAGTTCCGACCTTGCTCTACGGGCTGCTGCTGCTCGCGATGCCCTTCAACGTGTTCGGCGTTAAAGGCCGGTTGGAGGCGATCGAAGCGCGGCTCGACGAGATCCAGGGGGAGATTCGGAGCCTTGCGCTGCGCCTTCCCGAACCTCTGCGTGGCACCGCCTTCGACGAACCGGCCTTTCCCCCGACACCAGAGGCGATACCCAGGGCTCGCCCTACAGTTGCGGTGCGCCCTCCGATTCCCCCGGCGCCATATTACACCGAGCCTCCGCAGGTACCGGATGCAGACGCCCCCCCCGTGATGCGTGGGGTACGGGCCGAACCCCGGCTGGGCAGGCGTTGAAGCTACGCTCAGCACGATCACCGCTAGGAATGGCGGATGGCCAAGCCAGGGATCAGTCGGCCATTCCCCTTCGAAACCGGCCAGGGACCCCGGGATGTGTGGGACGCATTTGCTAGGGACACATCGCAGAATGGCGTGTCCAAAGCCAATCTTCCTACCGGCGTCAAAACGCTGGAGCTGTTCGCCTTTGCCCGATCCCTGCAGCCTTCGATCTGAAGCCTCGCGGCACCATTGAAGCCAAGCGACCGCTTGCCGCGGCGCAGCGCCGGGTGCTTGATGCGTCGGTGCAACCGAACCGGACGGAGGCGATGATGCGGCTCAGCGTGGTGCAGATGAATCCGGGTCATGTTCTCGACCAGAATATTATCCAGGCCAGGTCTCTGATCGACGCGGTCTGCGATGCTGATCGACCCGATATCGTGGCATTGCCGGAGATGTGGAGCTGCCTGGGCGGCGACCGGGCCGCCAAACTCGCGGCCGCCGAGGCGCTGCCTCCCCCAGCACCTGCCGTCCCATCAGGCGCTCGCCGATCCGCTATCACGGGGTCCAACCTGCCCGGCGGCCCGATCTATGAGTTCCTGCGCGGCGTCGCTCGGACCCGGCGAATCCACGTCCACGGCGGGTCAATCGGCGAACGAGATGGCGATCGCCTCTTCAACACCACCGTGGTGTTCGATCCCGACGGGACAGAAATCGCCCGGTACCGAAAGATCCATCTGTTCGACATCGTTACCCCCGACGGCACCGGCTACTGCGAGAGCGCCAGCTTCGGAGCCGGCGAGCAAGTCGTCGTCTGCGAGATCCGCGACAGCTTGGTTGGGCTTGCGATCTGCTATGATCTGAGATTTCCCGAATTGTTTCTGGCGCTGCGCCGCGCCGGCGCGGAACTGGTTTTCCTTCCGGCGGCCTTCACCGTGCAGACCGGCCGAGACCATTGGGAGACACTGATCCGCGCCCGTGCGATCGAGACGCAATGCTGGTTCGCTGCCCCTGCCACCTGGGGACGCCATCGGGACAGCAATGGCGAACCTCGGTTCACCTTCGGCCACTCTTTGGTCTGCGATCCGTGGGGGCAGGTGGTGGCGAAGGTATCTGACGGGCGGGGCTGGGCGACTGTCCGGATCGATCAGGCCCTGACCGCGCAGGTACGGCGAGATATGCCGATACTGGAGCATCGGAAGCTCGCTTGAACCCGGTATCCGCATCCAATCAGACCATCGCGCCACGACCGCGAGAGATCGATCCCGAACGGATCGCTTTTGCCGCCTCGCCCACCGCGCTGGCGATGGCAGCGCGGGAACGGTTGATGGAACGCTACGGTGACTGCCAGCTAGCGGCCGCCGAAGTACTGGTCTCGTTGGGTGGCGATGGCTTTATGCTGGAGACAATGCACCAGGTGCTAGGGCGCGACATTCCAGTATACGGGATGAATTGTGGCTCGGTCGGTTTCCTGATGAACCCGTTCAGCGAGGAGGATCTGCCCGGCCGCCTCAGCCGCGCCCAGGCCGCGGTGCTGCATCCGCTCCGCATGCATGCCATCACCATGACTGGCGCGGTCGAGGAGGCTCTGGCGATGAACGAGGTGAGCCTGTTGCGCCAATTGCGCCAGGCCGCCAAGATCAGGATCAGTGTTGATGGACGTGAACGTCTGGCTGAGCTGATCTGCGATGGTATCCTGATCGCCACTCCAGCCGGCTCGACCGCGTATAATCTTTCGGCCCACGGGCCGATCGTACCGCTATCGGCAAATCTGCTGCCGCTGACGCCGATCAGTGCGTTTCGCCCGCGGCGCTGGCGCGGCGCGCTGCTGCCCAGCACCGCCGAAGTGATGTTCGAGGTTCTGGAGCCTGACAAGCGCCCTGTGGCGGCGGTAGCCGACTTCACCGAGGTACGCGACGTTGTCTCGGTCGCAGTGAGCGAAGACCGCAGTGTTGCGGTGAAAGTGCTCTTTGACCCCGAACAGGGCCTGTCAGAGCGTATCATCGCCGAGCAGTTCACGGTCTAAACCGAAATCCGCGCCAACTGAATCGCGAGGGGTTCCCCGACGCGGCGGCGCTGTCATTCATCAATGACTGCTGGTGAGGGGGGCCAGCAGTCATGGCGCGGTCTCTGTCGGAGGACCTTCGCAGACGGCTGATTGCGGTGGTGGAGGGTGGGATGTCGCGGCGTGCTGCTGCGGAACGCTTCGGCGTGGCGGCGGCGAGCGGTGCGGTGGGCCAAGGCGTGGCGTAGCACCGGGACGATCGGGCCGAAACGACAGGGGGGCGACAAACGCTCGCACCGGATCGAGGCATATCGGGCGATCATTCTGGCGCCGATCGAGGCGCAGGTGGACATCACCCTCGTCGAGCTGGCCGATCTGCTGC
>DAICZL010000808.1 GCA_027311165.1 bacterium | reverse complement strand
CTGCCGGTCAACGTGGATCGGGCACGCATGGCGCAATCGCCATTCAAGGGAGTGAGGGATGCCCATCAGGAGCCGGATCCTCTCCGCCGGCGTTGGCGTGGAACCGCCGGGATCTTGTTCGATCATGCCGGCAGCAGCCGAAAGAAGCCGCTTGATCCACGTCAATGACCTCGTACTCGAATGCGCCTAGCCGAACCTCGCTTCAGAACGCTGCACTGGAATCGGAGTACCAGAATGAAGGCTTTCTGCAGATGGGCGGCCACCGTGAGCGCAACGGCCGCGTTGACCCCAGCTGCGGCCTGGGCCCAGACCCAGCCGGGACCCTACGGCTACGGCCCGCAAATGATGTGGGGTTGGGGGTGGTACGGCATGATCCTTGGACCACTGTTCATGATCCTCATGCTCGCCGTGGTCATCACGGCCATCGTGCTCGCAGTTCGGTGGCTCGGCGGTCCATGGCAAGCGCCGTTGCACCATTCACTGCCGGGGCGGACGGCGATGGACATCCTCAACGAGCGTCTTGCGCGCGGCGAGATCGACCAAGCTGAATACCAGGAGAAGCGGCGCCTGATCTCCCAGGGCTGACGTGCAAGACCGCCACAACGAAGGAGGCTACCGATGCCGAACTTCTCCCGCCGTGCCTGGCTGGGGCGCCTTGCGGCGCTTGCCGGGATGGCCGGCCTGTCGCTGCGCCGAGCCGGCGCGACGGCGCCCAAGGCCACCAAGCAGGCAGCGCGGTACCAGGACCGGCCGAATAACGGGCGGATGTGTCGCATGTGCAAGTATTTCATCGCGGCCGGCGGTACCGCCGGGGCCGGCATGATGGGCGGGACCATGGGCCCGGGCATGATGCAAGCGGGCAGCTGCCAGCTCGTGCAGGGCGGCATCAGCCCGATGGGCTATTGCGACTTCTACGCTCCCCTGTCGGGCTGACCATATCGGGACCGGGACGCAAATACCCTGGCGGCGCACAACCATCATGGCTTTCCGTCCAGGGTGGGTACATCCCTCAACCTGTGTCCGGAATGCTCTGGCGACAGGCAGTGCACGTGCGTCTGATCAGCCAGCACCTCGATGACGCGGCACTCCGCCACTTGGCCGCGGCCACACCGATCGAGCATGCGGGACAACTCCGCCTCAAGTGTCCGCAGCAACCCGATGCGGTCGCGCACTGCGGTCAGATGTTTGCGGGCGATGGCATCCACCTCGGCGCAAGGGCGCTCCCGATCGTCCGCCAAAGTCAGCAGGGCCCGCACGCTGTCCAGCGGGAACCCAAGTTCACGGCCGTGACGGATGAAGGCCAGACGATCGGCGTGCGCGCGCGTATAGGCGCGATGGTTGCCGGCGGTGCGTGACGCCTTCGGCATCAGGCCGACTTTCTCGTAATAGCGGATCGTCTCGACCTTCGTGCCGCTGCGCGTGGCGAGGTCACCGATCGAGAACGCCGCGCCTGGTGGCCGCGCCATGCTGCACCCCCTTGAACCTGTGGTCGCTACAGGTCCCATATCGGGCGGCGAGCACCACGCACAAGGACCGCGCCATGAATGCCCCGGCCGCCCCGACCACGACCGCGCTGCGCTACCGCGTCGGTGGCATGGATTGCCCAAGCTGCGCCAACACGATCGAGACGGCGCTCAGGCGGCTCGGCGGCACGGATGGCGTACGGCTCGACTTCCAGAGCCAGACCCTCGCCCTGCGGTTGGACGAAGACGCGACGCCGCGCGCAACCATCGAGGCCCGGATCCGCAGTCTCGGCTTTGCGATCCGCCCCGTTGCGCCCATGTGTGTGGTCGGCACCAGCGACGCGGCAGACAGTGTCGCCGTCGACGCCGAGCCGGCCTGGTGGACGACCGGGAAGGCACGCCTGCTGCTGGCGCTGGCCACACTCATGCTGGGCGGGCTGGTTGTGGCCACCGCCGCCCCGGCCGTGGGCAAGTGGGCCGAACTCCCGGCCGCCCTGCTCGGCCTGGGGTTCTTTGGGGCCAAGGCGATCCGGCTTGCGGGCGCCGGAACCCCGTTCAGCATCGAGATGCTGATGTCGGTCGCGACGCTCTGCGCCGTGCTGATCGGCGCCCCGACCGAGGCGGCGGTGGTCGTCCTGCTGTTCACCGCCGGCGAATTGCTGGAGGGGCTAGCCGCAGGCCGCGCGCGGGCCGGCATCCGGGCCCTCTCCGCGCTCAATCCCCGAACCGCGCTGCTGG
>DAICZL010000807.1 GCA_027311165.1 bacterium | reverse complement strand
TCAGCAGGATCACGTTGAACAGGATGTAGGACACCCCGATCGTGGTGATCATCGCCGCCGGGCCCTTGACGTTGCGCAAGGGCCGCAGCGACACCCGCTCGATCACCACGCCGAGCAGGCCGGAGCCGAGGATGGTGGCGGCGAAGGCCACCGCCAGCGTGCCGAGCAGGGGCAGACCGGTCAGGATCTCCCCCTGACCGGACACGCCGAGCGCCTGGAGCGACCACATGGCGAAGAAGCTGCCCACCATGAAGACGTTGAAGTGCGAGAAGTTGATCAGTTCCAGGATGCCATAGACCAGGGTGAACCCGAGCGCGAGCAGCGCATACATCGCGCCCAGACTCAGCCCGTTGATGGTCTGCTGCAGCAGCAGATCACTGAACGTCATCGCGCGCGCCCGGGCCCTGGCGTCAGGACTGCGGCGCGACGCCGACGTATTTGAACTGCGCGTTCACGTCGTCCTGCGGAAGGCTCTTGTCCTGCTTGATCTGGAACACGCTGACCGTGCGGTCGACGATGTCGCCATTCGCATCGAAGGACACCATCCCCTGCATGGTCTTGATCTTGGCGCCCGCGATCGCATCGCGCACGGCATCGCGGGTGATCGGCTTGCCGGTCTTCTCGACCTTCCGGATCGCATCGATCAGCACCTGCGCCGCGTCATAGGCGGTGATGGTGTAGTCATCCGCGGCCAGATTGAACCTCTCCTTGTAGCGCTTCATGAACTCGGCCGCGGTCTTGTCCTCGGTCATGTGCGGGCCGGCGTTGGACGCATACCAGCCCTCGGCCGCGGGGAAGCCCGCCGCGGTCAGCATCTCCGGCGCATACAGGCCGTCGCCGCCGGCCTTGATCGCCTTCGGAATGATGTCATAGGCCTGCTTGGCCAGCTTCACGCCGGCCTGGGTCACGCCACCGTAATAGATCGCATCGGGGTTGAGCGACTTGATCTTGGTCAGGATCGCGGAATAGTCGGCCTCCTTCGGGTCCAGCCGATCGCGGCCCAGGACCTTGATCCCCTTCTTCTCCGCCTGGGCCTGGAACGCATCGGCGATGCCCACGCCATAGGCGCCGCTGTCGTCGAGCACATAGACGCTCTTCACCTTCAGCGTGTCCGCGTAGTAGTTGGCCATGTTCGGGCCCTGGAACGCGTCGGTGGTCACGGTGCGGAAGAAGATCGGCTTGCCGGCGGGGCGGAACTGGGCGGCGAATTTGGGGTCGGTGATGTCGGGATTGGTGGCCGAAGGGGTGATGATCGCCAGATCCGCCTGGCTCAGGATCGGCGCCATCGCCTTGCCCTCGCCGCTCATCTCCGGCCCGACAATGCCGACCACGCCCTTGTCGGAAGCGAATTTGCGGGCATTGGTCGCCGCCTGCGCCGGGTCGTACTGGCCCGCCGTCGCGGTGCCGCTGTCGAGCACCACCATCTCGAGCTTGACACCCGGGATCTCGTGCTTGGCGTTGGCCTCTTCGAAGGCCAGCACCGCGCCGTTCTTGATGCGCAGCGCGCTTTCCGAATCCGCGCCGGTCAGCGGCAGGGCGATGCCCACCTTCACCACCTTCTCAGCGGCGAGGGCCGGCAGGGCCAGACTGCCCCCCAGCGCCGCAATCGCGGCGGCACTGGCGATGATTTGGGCAGCAGCGCGACGTTTGATCATGGGTTTCAACCCTCTCCTCCTGGGATCGCACAAACTCCGAGCAAGAGGCGGGCCATCGCGTCGGATCGCCGAGCCATCCACGAACCGCACGACAGCCATTCCCCCCGCTTCTGACTCCATGGCTATAATTGCTTCCTGATGTCCCCGCCACTGCTTCTTTTACAGGAAATTGGCTTGACCTTCGGCGGCGCTCCGCTGCTGGACGGGGCGGGACTCGCCGTGGCCGCCGGCGAGCGGTTGTGCCTGGTCGGGCGCAACGGCTCGGGCAAATCCACCCTGCTGCGCATCGCCGCCGGACTCGCCCCTTTCGATACCGGCAGCCGCTTCGTCCAGCCCGGCGCCACGATCCGCTATCTGCCCCAGGAGCCCGATCTGTCGGGCTTTGCCACCACCGGCGCCTATGTGGAGGCCGGGCTCGCTCCGGGCGATGATCCCAACCGCGCCCGCTATCTGCTGGCCCAGCTCGGCCTGTCAGGGATGGAGACCCCGGCGCGGCTGTCCGGCGGCGAGGCGCGCCGCGCTGCCCTCGCCCGCACCCTCGCCCCCGCCCCCGACATCCTGCTGCTCGACGAGCCGACCAACCATCTCGACCTGCCCGCGATCGCCTGGCTGGAAGGCGAACTGGCAAGGCTGCGCTCCGCCCTGGTGCTGATCAGCCACGACCGCCGCCTGCTCGGCACGCTCGGCCGCGCCGTGCTCTGGCTCGACCGCGGCATCACCCGCCGCATGGACCAGGGCTTCGCTGGCTTCGAGGCCTGGCGCGACGAGACCATCGAGCAGGAGGAGGCGACCCGCCACAAGCTCGGCCGCAAGATCGCGATGGAGGAGGACTGGCTGCGCTATGGCGTCACCGCCCGGCGCCGGCGCAACCAGAAACGCCTGGCCGATCTGCACGCCCTGCGCCGGCGGCACCGCGAGACCCGCGCCGGCACCGATCGTCTGCGCCTGGTCGCCGCCGAGGCCGAGCGTTCCGGCCAGCTGGTGGCGCGCGCAGAGGGCGTGGCCAAGGCGCTTGGCGGGCGGCAGATCGTGCGCGGGCTCGACCTGCGGCTGCTGCGCGGGGACCGGCTGGGCATCGTCGGGCCGAACGGCGCCGGCAAGACCACGCTGCTGCGGCTGCTCACCGGCGCACTCGCCCCCGATGCCGGCAGCATCCGGCTGGGCGCGAGCCTCGCCATGGTCAGCCTGGAGCAGGACCGCGCGAGCCTCGACCCCGCGATGCGCCTGGCCGATGCGCTGACCGGCGGCGGCGGCGATACCGTGCTGGTCGGCACCGAGAAGCGCCATGTCGTCGGCTACATGAAGGATTTCCTGTTCCGTCCCGAACAGGTCGGCACGCCGCTCGGCGCGCTCTCGGGCGGCGAGCGCGGGCGGCTGATGCTGGCGCGCGCCTTCGCCACCCCGTCCAACCTGCTGGTGCTGGACGAGCCGACCAACGATCTCGACCTCGAAACACTCGACCTGCTGCAGGAGAAGCTCGCGGACTACACCGGCACGGTGCTGCTGGTCAGCCATGACCGCGACTTCCTGGACCGGGTGGCGACCTCGATCCTGGCCTTCGAGGGCGAGGGTCGCTGGGTGGAATATGCCGGCGGGTATTCCGACATGCTCGCCCAGCGCGGACCGGCCGCGGCCAGGACCCCGACCGGCGCCACGGCAGGGGCGCCACGCCCGCGCCCGGCACAAGCCGGCGAGACGGGAGCCAGCCAGGGGGGGAGCAGCCCGCCGGTGGGGGCGCCGGCGCGGCGGATGACCTTCAAGGACCGGCACGCGCTGCAGACGCTGCCGGCTCACATCGCCACCTTGCAGGCGCGGATCGCAGAACTCTCCGCAGTGCTGACCGATGCCGATCTGTATCGCCGCGATCCCGCCCGCTTCACCAGCGCCAGCGCGACCCTGGCCGCAACCGGCGCGGAACTCGCGAGCGCCGAGGACCGCTGGCTGACCCTGGAAATGCTGCGCGAGGAGCTGGAAGGCTAGGGCAACATCCGATCAGATGAAATCATCTGATCGGATAAAGTTGCCCGGTAAAACAAAGAGCAGGAGCGATGGCCGATCGTCTATCAGATCGGGCACCGCTCCAGAGCAACATCCGATCGGATGGGTCCATCTGATCGGATAGATTTGCTCGGTAGAACGGAGAGTAAGAGCGGTGGCCGATCGTCTATCAGATCGGCTGGCGCTCCAGGCAGGCCACTGAAACTAAAGAGCCAGTGTCCCGGTTTCGGTCGCCTGCCGGGCCGGTTCGCCCGGCGCCCGGCTATCGGGGGACGCCCCACGCCGCGCATGGCGGCACTGCGCCGGCGGAATTGCCGGCAGTGAACCGCATCACCCCGCCCGCCCGCCGGCCGGACTACACCCCGCCGCCACGGAGGATCGCGCGAAGCCAGCCCGCCGAAGGCAGGCGGCGCGCCGGCGAAATGGGGCATGGGATCATGATGCGGCACTGCGATTTCTGCAGCCGGGGACGGTTGCGCGCGCGGCGGGAAGACCTGTCCTTCCGCCAGAGCAGCGACCTCGGCTGGATCGAGGTCCGGCTGGAGCTCGGCATCCGGCGCTGCGATGCCTGCCGGATGGCCGATCTCGACCCGGACGGCGATGCCGCGATGGAGGCCGCCTTCCGCCGCGCCTATACCGCCCGCAAGCGCGCGGGCTGACACGCCCGCAGACGCCATGCCAGGCGAGACCCGGCCCGCATTTCCCCTCGGGAGAAGTCGGCGACCAACGCTGCCGCTGGAGCGCTGCCAGGGGGGCGCTGCCTGGAAACCCGCATCCAACCGAGGCCGCAGGGCAGCGGAACCGTGATCAGGCGCCGGCCAGCACCGCCAGCACCGCCGCGCCGTAGCGGCCGAGCTTGGAGGCACCGACCCCGCGGATCTGGCCCAGCGCGGCGATGCTCGCCGGGCCGGTCTCGGCGATCTCGCGCAGCACGCTGTCGTGGAAGATCACATAGGGCGGCACGCCCTGTGCCTTCGCCTCGGCGCTGCGCCAGGCCCGCAGCGCCTCGAACACCGGATCGGACTGGCCGGCTTCCTCCGCCGCGCCCCGGCCCGCGCGGGTGCCGGCCGGCCGCTCGGCGCGCTCGGCCTCGCGGTCACGGGTGAGATCCTCCTCGCGCAGCATCACCGGCGTCTCGCCGCGCAGGATCGGGCGGGCGAGTTCGGGCACCAGCACCAGGCTCGCGAACTCCCCGCTTTCGGTGCGCAGCGCGCCGCGGGCGATCAGCTGGCGGATCACGCCGCGCCAGAACCCGCGCGGCTGGTCGGCACCCACCCCCCAGGTCGGCAGCCGGTCATGGCCATGCCGGCGGGTCATCTCGGTCTCCCGCCCGCGCAGCACCGAGACCACGTGCAGCGCCCCGAACATCTGCCCGGTGCGATAGATCGCCGAGAGCACCTTCTGCGCCGCCTCGGTGCCGTCGAACAGCGCCACCGGATGGGTGCAGCTGTAGCAATGGCCGCAATCGGCCTCCAGCGTCTCGCCGAAACAGGCGAGCAGGGCACGGGTGCGGCAGGCGGTGGTCTCGGTCAGGGTGATCATCGCCTCCAGCCGGTCGCGCATCACCCTCTTCTGCGCCTCCGGCGCCGCCGACTGCGCCAGCCAGTGCCGCGCCCGGGCGATGTCCTCCCCGCCATAGAGCAGCAGCGTGCGCGAGGCCTCGCCATCGCGCCCGGCCCGGCCGATCTGCTGGTAATAGGCTTCCGGACTGTCGGGCATGTCCAGATGCACGACGAAGCGCACATCGGGGCGGTCGATGCCCATGCCGAACGCGATGGTGGCGACGATCACCACGGGCTCCCCGGAGCGGAAACGGGCGAGCGCGCCACGCTTGTGCCCGGGATCGAGACCGGCATGGAAGGCCACCGCCGGGATCGCCTTCTCCTGCAGCTTGAGCGCGATCCGCTCGGTCTTGGCGCGGCTGCCGCAATAGACGATGCCGCACTGGCCTGGCGCGCGGCTCAGCGCCTCCAGCAATTGCTGGGTCTCGCCCAGCTTCGGCCGGGCGGTCAGGAACAGATTGGGGCGGTGGAAGCTCGCCACGAACACCGCGGCATCGTGCATCGCCAGAGCGTCTATGATGTCGGCGCGGGTGCGCGGATCGGCGGTCGCGGTCAGGGCGATGCGCGGCACGCCGGGGAAGCGCGCCGGCAGACCCGACAGGGCGCGGTATTCGGGGCGGAATTCGTGCCCCCATTGCGAGACGCAATGCGCCTCGTCGATCGCGATCAGCGCGATCGGCAGCCGCCCCAGCCGCTCCAGCGTCGCCGGGTTCAGCAGCCGCTCGGGAGAGACATAGAGCAGATCGAGCCCGCCCTCGATCAGATCGCGCGTGACGCTGCGCGCCTCGGCGGGGTCGAGCTCCGAATGCAGCGCCCCGGCGGCGACCCCGGCCTGGCGCAGCGCCGCCACCTGGTCGTCCATCAGCGCGATCAGCGGCGAAATCACGATGGCGGTGCCGGGCCGGCACAGCGCGGGAAGCTGATAGCACAGGCTCTTGCCGCCGCCGGTCGGCATCAGCACCAGGGCATCGCCGCCGGCGATGACATGGGACACCACCGCCGCCTGCTGGCCGCGGAAGGCGGGAAAGCCGAACACCCGCCGCAGCACCTCGGCAGGATCGCGGAATTCGGCGGTGCCGGCCGCCATCGCCGCGCAGGCCGGGTGATTGTCCCCGACCGTCCCCGGCAACAAGCCCTGTGCCCGGCAGACCGGGGCGCGGCCGCTCAGCGCCCGCCGATCGCGATCTCCACCCGGCGGCTCTCGATCGGCGAGAGGGTGAAATCGGTGGTGCCGTTTCCGATCTGGCGGATGCGGCCGCGGGCGATGCCGTCCTCGACCAGCTTGTCCACGACCATCTGGGCACGCAGCTTGGACAGCATGTAGTTGGCTTCCTTGCTGCCGACCGGGGTCGCGAAGCCCTGCACCAGCACCGGCGCCTTCGGATGCGCCTTGGCCTGGTCGGCGGCATTGCTGATCGCGGCCAGGGCATTCTCGCCCAGCAGCGCCGACCAGTCCTCGAAGAACACGACGATCCTCTGCGTCGCCGGCTTCTGGCTTGCCGCCGCCGGGGCCATCGCCGCCGGGGCTGCCGGCTTGGCGGCGGTTGGGGCCGCTGTCGTGCTGTCCTGGCCGGTGGCGGCCCGGGCGGGGGACAGGACGGTGGCAACCGCGCAGAGCACGATCAAAGCGAAGCCGGCCCGGCACACCGCGCCACAGCCCCGCGCGTGAAGGGATGGGACATGGGAGGATCGCGAGGCCAGACTGCGGTCAGAGAGGTGGCGCATCGCCGATTCCTTCGCAACATTCATCCCTGGCCGGTTACAAGCCAGCCCCGGCCCCGTCAACCCAAACCTCGCGCGCGGCCTTGGGTGATTGTCTCCACAGGAAGCCACCGCTACCGGGCCCCGATGGCGCAGCCCGCCGCAGAACGGCATGTCCGGCCAGGCTCTTCCGTGGGCGGCCACGCTCTTCCGTGGACGGGGAGGCTCTACCGTGGACGGGGAGGCAGCCGCACACCGGGGCGTGCGCACACGCCGGAGTCTGGGCCTGATCGGGGGGCCGGATCGGGGGCCGGATGTGGGGCCGGCTCCGCCGCCGGCGGGATCCGCGCAGCCGGCCGGGGCGATCGCAGCCCCGCTACTGACAGGCCAGGCATTCCTCGTAATTGGTGGAACTGGCGGCGGCCACCAGCGGCAGGATCGCCTGGTCGTTGACCGGCGCGCCCAGGAATTCCTCCGGCCGCACCGCCTTCTCGCTCACCGTATCGGCGCGCTGGATCGACAGGCTGCGACAGTAGTACAGCGATTTCAGCCCCCGCTTCCAGGCCATGAAATGGATCTGGTGCAGGTCGCGCTTGTGGACGTTGGCCGGCAGGAACACGTTCACCGACTGGCTCTGGCAGATGAAGGGCGTGCGGTCGGCGGCGTGCTCGATCACCCAGCGCTGATCGAGCTCGAACGCGGTCTTGTACACCGCCTTCTCCTGCTCGGTCAGGAACTCCAGATGCTGAACGCTGCCCTTGGTCAGAGTGATCGAGGACCACACCTCGTCATTGTCCATCCCCCGCTCCGCCAGCAGCTTCTGCAGATGGCGGTTGCGCACGCTGAAACTGCCCGACAGCGTCTTCTGCAGGAACACATTGGCCGCGATCGGCTCGATGCCGGGACTGGCATTGCCCGCGATGATCGAGATCGACGCGGTCGGTGCGATCGCGATCTTGTTGGAGAAACGCTCCATCACCCCGTATTCGGCGGCGTCCGGGCAGGGGCCGCGCTCCTCGGCCAGCATGCGCGAGGCGGTATCGGCCTGCTCGCGCAGATGGCGGAACATCCGCGTGTTCCAGACCTTCGCCATCACGCTCTCGAAGGGCACGTTCTGCGATTGCAGGAACGAATGGAACCCCATCACGCCGAGCCCGACCGAGCGTTCCCGCATCGCCGCGTATTTCGCCCGCTCCATCCCCGCCGGCGCGCGGTCGATGAAATCCTGCAGCACGTTGTCGAGGAAGCGCATCACGTCCTCGATGAAGGTCGGATGCTTCTCCCATTCGAACCAGGATTCGAGGTTGAGCGAGGACAGGCAGCATACCGCGGTGCGCTCCTGGCCGTGATGGTCGCGCCCGGTGGGCAGCGTGATCTCGCTGCACAGGTTGGAGGTCTTGACCTCCAGCCCGGCGAGTTTCTGATGCTCCGGCCGGGCGCGGTTCACCTGGTCGCTGAACACCAGGTAGGGCTCGCCGGTCTCGATCCGCGCGGTCAGCAGCCGCACCCACAGTGCGCGGGCGGAGATGCTGCGCACCGGGCTGTCGTCCTTGGGGGAGACCAGCACCCAGGGCTCGTCCGCCTCGACCGCGCGCATGAACGCGTCCGAGATCAGCACGCCATTGTGCAGGTTGAGCGCCTTGCGGTTGGGATCGCCCCCGGTGGGGCGGCGGATCTCGATGAATTCCTCGATCTCGGGGTGGGCGACGGGCAGATACACCGCCGCCGAGCCGCGCCGCAGCGAGCCCTGGGAGATGGCGAGCGTCAGACTGTCCATCACCCGGATGAACGGGATCACACCCGAGGTCTTGCCGTTCTGCCCGACCTTCTCGCCGATCGAGCGCAGATTGCCCCAGTAGCTGCCGATGCCGCCGCCCTTGGAGGCGAGCCAGACATTCTCGTTCCACAGCCCGACGATGCCATCGAGACTGTCGGAGGCCTCGTTGAGGAAGCAGGAGATCGGCAGGCCGCGCTGGGTGCCGCCATTGGACAGCACCGGGGTCGCCGGCATGAACCACATGCGGCTGATATAGTCGTACAGGCGCTGGGCATGGGCGGCATCGTCGCCATAGAAGCTGGCCACCCGGGCGAACAGATCCTGATAGCCCTCACCGGGCAGCAGATAGCGATCGTCGAGCGTGGCGCGGCCGAATTCGGTGATCAACCGGTCGCGGGAGCGATCGACGCGGACCTGGTGGCGACCCTGAAGCTGAACGGCATCTAGCACGGATGGACCCCACTGGACTCGGCGGCGCATGGAAGTAAGGAACGCCATCCTGACCGGCCCGGAACCGGCGTCAACGACATTTAGGATGGGCTACCGGGGCAAGACCACTAAATACGGTATTGTTGCGAAAATACCACCCTGTGGCGCGGCGGAGCCACAGACCCCGCACGGCTTTGGATCATATAGGGACCCAAGGGTGCCGGCCAAAGGGATTCGACGGGTCGGGGCGGACGGCACCCCTCCCTGGCGCGCCGCCCCCCGGCGGTCGGTGTCGACCAGCACGGCCCAGGGGGCATGGCCCAGCAGACATGGCCCAGCGGGCACGGCCCAGCGGGCAGGGCCCAGGGGCTCGGGTGTTCGGACACCAGCCCAGGCCTCGGGCCCGTTGCGCCGGAGGGTGGCCCCTCAGGGGACGAAGCCGGGTTGGCCGACCCCCCCGGCCTTGCCGCACGGGGCCGCGCCGCCTTCCGGGGCGCGGGACGCCGCCTTCCCCGCGCATCGCCCCGGCTAGGCCGCCAGCCAGTCCATCGCCGCGGCGACGCCGCCCTGGCTGTGCGGCACCCGGGTGAGCCGCAGGCTCATCTCCACCGCCCCCAGCGTGCCGATCACCATCGGCTCGTTCAGATCGCCGAGATGGCCGATGCGGAACACCTTGCCGCCCAGCCCGCCGAGCCCGGTGCCGAGCGAGACATTGAACCGGCCGCGCGCGGTCGCGCGCAGCGCCTCGGCATCGTGGCCCTCGGGCATCAGCACCGCGGTCACGCTGTCGGACACGCGCGCCGGATCGGCGCAGTACAGCTGCGGCCCGTCATTGCCCGACCAGGCCCGCACCGCGCGGCGCACCGCCTCGGCCAGGCGATGGTGGCGGGCCAGCACCGCCTCCAGCCCCTCCTCCTCGATCAGCCGCAGGGCTTCCGCCAGGCCGTAGAAGAAGCTGGTCGGCACCGTGCCCACGAAGCTGCGATGCGGCCGGGTGAGCATCACGGACCAGTCGAAATAATGCCGCGCGATGCGGGCCTGGCCATGGGCCGCCATGGCCCGGGCGCCGGCGGCGGTGAAGGCGATGCCGGTCGGCAGCATCAGCCCCTTCTGCCCGCCGCCCACCACCGCGTCGATCCCCCAGGCATCCATCTGCAGCGGCAGGGACACGAAGGAGGAAATGGTATCGGCCAGCAGCAGGGCGGGATGGCCGGCGGCGTCGATCGCGGCACGGATCTCGGGCAGCGGCAGCACAACCCCGGTCGAGGTCTCGTTGTGCACGGCGCAGACCGCGCGGATCCGCTGGCCGGTATCGGCGCGCAGCGCGGCGGTCAGGGCGGC
The DNA here is from genome assembly GCA_027311165.1 of bacterium. Taxonomy (GTDB): domain Bacteria; phylum Pseudomonadota; class Alphaproteobacteria; order Acetobacterales; family Acetobacteraceae; genus DAICZL01. The sequence goes on along the minus strand of DAICZL010000807.1, from coordinate 526 downwards.
CGGATCCGCCCCCAGCCGGCGGTCGGCCGCCACGGTCTGCACCTCGAGCCCGAATTTGCCGGCCATGCGGGTCCAGGATTCGGAGAAATAGCCGCTGTCGAGCATCAGCAGCGTCTCGCCGGGCGAGAACAGATTGACCAGCGTCGCCTCCCACGCGCCATGGCCGGAGGAGGCGTAGAGGAAGACCTCGCCAGTGGTGCCGAGCAGCCGCTTCAATGCCGCGACCGCGGGGTCGAACACCGCGACGAAGTCCGGATCGTTGAAATCGATCGAGGGCCGGTCCATCGCCCGCAGCACGCTGTCGGGGATGTTGGTCGGGCCGGGATTGGCGAAGAAGGCGCGGCCGCGGGGCCTTTGGGTCATCGTCTGGCGTTCCTGTTCGGGCGGTCGATCGCCGCCATTGGGTTCCCGGTCTTTAGCGCAGCGCCGCGCCGAGCAAAACGCCCTCCGCAGGCGGCGCCCCTGGGCGGCGCCTCGCTGCGAAAGGGGGCAACCCCACGGAAGCCCAAAGGGGGAGCCCCAAGGG
>DAICZL010000800.1 GCA_027311165.1 bacterium | reverse complement strand
GTCCAATCCGACTTGGCCGCGAGGCGGTTGCGGAGCGCGTCGGCCACGCCGACAAGAATCGGCGGGCGATTGCCGCCGATCTTGCGAGCCGCCAGGCCATGGCCGGCTCGCGCGAGCTGGCCTATCCGCACCGCCGAGGCGCCCGACACGCCGAAGCGCTTCGCCGCTTCCCGCACGGTCGAACCTTCGGCAAGCGCCGCGGCAACGCGAACACGCAAATCAAGGGAAAGCGGTCGAGCCATCGCTGCTGGCCTCCCGCCCAGCAGCAACCTTGAATCATGTCACCCCCGCGTCGGGGAATCCAAATCTCGATTCAACGGTAGGCTGACAGACTCTAGCAGGCTGCGGAAAACCTCCCCGCGGATGGTCGTTGATCATGATTCGCTGCGTTGGCTGCGGAGAAACGCGATGCGAGGCGGCGACGAGCAGACAGGTGCCTCGTTCAGCTACGTGAGTTGCGAGGCGCGCGGCGGCATATCCGCCTTGAAGGGGGTGGTTATCGCCGTGACCATCTTCGCGCGCGCGCCCAGCGCGTTGATGTCGCAGATGGCGAGGTCCGGATCAGGGGATCGAAGTCCCGGCTGCTCCAGGTGCCGACCGGGAAAAATGGCGTAAATTCGGTGCCCACTCAGGGACTGGACTGGCGGAGGGGATGGGATTCGAACCCACGTAAGGGCTTTACACCCTTAAACGGTTTAGCAAACCGCCGCCTTCAGCCGCTCGGCCACCCCTCCGCCGGGAGAGACGTCGTTTGCACGGCGTTTGCGAAGACGGTTCTAGGGGCTTGCCGGAGCAGCGTCAAATACCGGCCCAGGCCCAAACCGGCGACACGGGCGAAGGCCCGCCCAGCCCTCAGATCGCCGCTGCCAGCCAGGCTGCGCGCAGCCCCCGGGGGCTACTCCGCCGCCTGAGCGATCAACGGCTCCGGCCGATCCAGCCCTGCCAGCAGCTGCGCCCGCAACAGCGCCACATGGTCCCAGGATGCACGCTTCACCGGCCCGAAGCCCCGCACGTCCAGCGGCCAGCGCGCCAGTTCCGCCGCGCTCGCCAGATTTTCCGGCCGGAGCACCCCAAGGGCCTGCCCGATATCGGCCTCGTAGACACCGATCATCGCCCGCTCCAGCCGCCGGTCCGCCTGCCGCCCGAACGGATCGAACCAGCCGCCCCGCAGCATCCTGCCATGCCGCAGCACCCGGAACAGCGGCAGCGCCAGCCATCCCGGCACCGCGATCTTGCGGCGCCGGCCGGTCGCCGGATCGACCCGGCTCAGCAGCGGCGGGGCCATGTGAAACACCGGCCGCGCGCCGGGAGCGTAATGCTGCAGCCCGTGCAGCCGCGCCACCTCGTACTCGTCCTTGTAGGCCAGCACGTGGAAATAGCCCTCGGCCACCGCCCGCGTCAGCCGCCCCGGCCGGCCGGCCACCGCCGTCTCGCGCGCGCCGGCCTTCGCCACCAGCGCCCGGTATCGCGCGGCCAGGTGCCTGCCCTGGTAGCGCTCCAATTCCGCCGCCCGGCTGTCCGTCAGCCCATCGAGCGAAGCGGGCGCAGCCTCTGTCATGGCCCCGGCCGCGGATCCGGCCAGGATCTCATCGGCCAGTTCCGGCCGCACCGCCAGGATGCGCCCCCACAGGAATGCGCGCCGGTTGGTCGCCACCGCCGCGGCATTGAGCTCGATCGCCCGCAGCACTGCCGCCAGCCCCACCGGTACCAGGCCACTCTGCCAGGCCAGACCCAGCATCAGCGTGTTCATCGCCTGGCCGTTGCCGACCAGCCGCTCGGCCAGCAGCACCGCGTGCAAATAGCGGGACCGCGCGGCATCGCTCGCCCGCTCGATCACCCGCCGGTGCAGTCCGGCATCGACGCGCAGATCCGGATCGGTAGCGAACGCCGCGGTCGGCGCCAGATCCAGATTGCCCACCACGGCAGCCGCCGCCGCGCAGCGATCCAGCACGCCCACATCCGCCGCCACCGCCAGATCCGCCGCCAGCATCACATCGGCGGTGCCCAGCGGGATGCGCACCACATCCAGGCCGCCAGCGGCGGCGATCTGCACGTGCGAGACCACCGCCCCGTTCTTCTGCGCCAGGCCGGTGAAATCGAGCGTGCTGACCTGCCGACCTTCCAGATGCGCGGCCATGGCCACGATCGCGCCGGTGGTGACGATGCCGCCCCCGCCGATGCCGGCGAACAGCCCCCGCCACGGCCGCACCAGTTCCATCGCGGCCGGCTCGGTCAGCGCGGCGGCCAGCGCGGCCTCGCGCTCGGCCCAGACCGGCGCGGCGCGCTCGGGCAGAGGCGGGCCGGCCAGGGTGACGAAGCTCGGGCAGAATCCCTTCAGGCAGGACAGATCGACATTGCAGGCGGTGGGCGAGATCCGCCGCTTGCGGCCGAACGCCGTCGCCACCGGCTCGATCGCGATGCAGCCGGACTGGGTGGAGCAGTCGCCGCAATTCTCGCAGACCAGGGGATTAATCTGCACGCTGACCGAGGCCTGCGCCAGCCGGCCGCGCTTGCGCCGCCGCCGCTTCTCGTTGGCGCAGACCTGGTCGTAGATGATCACGCTGACCGCGGGCAGCGCGCGCAGCCGCCGCTGCACCGCGTCGAGCTCGGCGCGGGGATGGATGCTGACGCCCCGGGGCAGCGCCTCGGCCGGCGGCAGACGGCTGGGATCCTCTGCCACCACGGCGATATGGGCGACCCCCTCGGCCGCGACCAGCGCGGCGATGGTCGCGGTGCCCAGCCCGCCCTCGATCGGCTGGCCGCCGGTCATCGCCACCGCATCATTGACCAGCAGCTTGTAGGTCATGTGTGCGCCGGCCGCGACCGCCTGGCGGATCGCCAGGATGCCGGAATGCTGGAAGGTGCCATCGCCCATGTTGACGAACATGTGCGGCACCTCGGTGAACCCCGCCATGCCGACCCAGGCGGCCCCCTCGCCGCCCATATGGGAGAAGGTGCGGGTCGCCTCGCCCAGCCCCAGCGCCATGAAATGGCAGCCGATGCCGGCCATGGCGAAACTGTCCTCCGGCAGCCGGGTGGAGGTCGCGGGCGGGCAGCCGGCGCAGAACGCGGGCGCGCGCTTCAGCAGCCCCGCCTCGCGCACCGGTTCCGGCGCGGCGGCGGGGTCCGCCACCGCCAACCCGACGCTGCGCAGCCAGCGCGCCAGGCCCGCCGCCACCAGCTCGGGCGACAATTCCATCACCGCCGGCAGCAGGCCGCGCCCGGCCATGTCGGTCTTGCCGGCGATGCTCGGCCGCGCCTCGGCGGGCAGGTGGTACAGCGCGTCGCGCAGCTGGGTCTCGACGAAGGGCCGCTTCTCCTCGACCACCAGCAGGGCCTGCTTGCCAAGGGCGAAGCGGCGCAGCCCTTCGGCCTCGATCGGCCAGGCCAGGCCCACTTTGTACACCGCGATCTCCGGCGCGCCGGCCAGGCCGAGCAGCGCCAGCGCGTGCATGGCATCGTGATGGGCCTTGCCTACCGTGACGATGCCGAGCCGCGCCTGCGGCGCTGCCCAGACCAGCCGGTCGAACGGATTGGCACGGGCGAAGGCGCCGATCGCGGGCAGCCGCTCCTCCACCAGCCGCCGTTCCAGCTCCGCCCGGTCGCGCGGGAAGCGCAGCCGCGCGTCGTAGTTCAGGCCATGCGGGGGGAGCGCGGCATCGGCGGGAACCAGCAGTTCCGGCGCGGCCGGCAGGGTCAGCGTCGCCGCCTGCTCGGCGGTCTCGGCGGTGGTCTTCAGCGCCACCCAGCAGCCGGAAAACCGCGACAGGGCAATGCCGGCCAGGCCGAAGGCGTGGATGTCGGCGACATCGGCCGGGGCCAGCACCGGGATCATCACGCCCTGGAAGATATGCTCGGTCTGGTGGGGAAACACCGAGGAATGCGCGGCGTGGTCATCGCCCGAGACCGCGAGCACGCCACCCAGCGCGGCGGTGCCCAGGATGTTGGCGCTGCGCAGCGCATCGGCACTGCGGTCGACGCCGGGACCCTTGCCGTACCACAATCCGAACACGCCCTCGACGCGCCTGGCGGGGAAGGCGTCGAGCTGCTGGGTCCCCCACAGCATGGTCGCCGCCAGGTCCTCGTTCACCCCGGGCTGGAAGCGGATGTCGTGGGCGGCGAGCAGGGCGGCGCGGCGCCAGAGTTCCAGATCGAGCCCGCCCAGCGGCGAGCCGCGATAGCCGGACACGAAACCCGCGGTGTGCCGCCCGGCGGCGCGGTCGGCGCGCGCCTGGTCCAGCAGCAGCCGCACGATCGCCTGCACGCCGGAGAGCAGGACCGGCGCGTCGGTTTCCGTGAACCGGGATTCGAGCGAGACGCCGGCGGGACCGAGTTCCATGACCGTCCTTTCAGACCGGCAGGCTGCCAACCGGACACGGCCGGGGGGGAGGATCCTGCGCCGCACGGGCCGCTTCAGGACCGCCTTGCCGGGTCAGCTTCCCGTTCCTGCGATATTGGGTCACCCACCATCCGATCGAAAGGGGGCAGCGAAACTTGCAAGGATCTGGCGTCCGGGCGGGGGCGGACGATGCAAAACCCCTGCGGCCGCCGGGCCTCGCGGCATATGACTGCGCCCTGGTCGGCAGCCTGAACCGGCACCGGCCGGATCACGAGGCCGATCGCCCCTGCGGCCTGCGCATCGGTCTGGCCGATCCGAGGACTGCATCGGAGCGGACCCGCCCTGACCAGGAAGGCCCCCCGGCGCGACAGCGACGGTTCGGCCTGCCGCTGCCCCCACCTCGCTCGGCCTTGCAAGGGGCACGCACGCGCCGCGACCAGCCGCTTCGCCGGGGCGGAGGTGGTCGTGTCCACCCCGGCCGGGCCGCTCGGCGAGCCTGTGTCCGGGGGCAGGCTCTCGCGGCGTCAGGCGCCCGGGCGCGAGCCGTGGGCGTCCGGCGCGATCGCACCTCCCTCGTGGACGGCCGCGATCGCCAGCGCCGCCGCGGCCTGGCAAGGCTCGATCACCGCCACCCCGGCGGCCTGTTCGGCATGACGGCGATGCTGCGCCATGCCGGTGCAGCCGAGGATCACCACCCCCGCCCCCGCCGCGACGCAGTCCCGCGCTGCGGCGGCGATCCGCGCCCGCGCCGCGATCGGATCGAGCAGCTCGTCCAT
>DAICZL010000797.1 GCA_027311165.1 bacterium | reverse complement strand
ATCGCCGCCCGCGACTGCCATCTCAGCCGCGGCAGCGCCGCCCGCGACTGCCATATCGCCCGCGGCAGCGCCGCTATCGGCGCTGGCACGGCCGGCTTCGGCCCTGCGGGGTGTCGGGCTGTATCTGTGCGCACTCGGCATGTTCGCCAGCATGGACGCGGTCACCAAGCTGGTGCTGGCCGATCTGCCGGTCCTGCAGGTGATGTGGGCACGGTTTCTCTTCCACCTGCTGGCGATCAGCCTGGCGCTACCTGCCTTCGGCATCCGGCTGCCCTGGCGCGCGCGGGCGCCGCGAACCCAGATCGTCCGCAGCCTGGCGCTGGGGCTCTGCAACATCTGCTTCGCCAGCGCCCTGTCACGCATCCCCCTCGCCGAGGCGACCGCGATCAACTTCCTCGGCCCCGGCATCACCGTCGCCCTGGCAGCGGTCTGGCTGCGCGAGCAGGTCGGCTGGCGCCGCTGGTGCGGCCTGGTGGTCGGTCTGGCCGGCATGGTGGTGATGGTGCGCCCCGGACTGGGGCTGCCCGATCCGGGGGTGGGGTTCGCGCTCGGCTCGGCCTCGGTGTTCGCGGTCTATCAGATCCTCACCCGCAAGCTCGCCGGTGTCGACACGCCGCAGACCACGATCTTCCACACCGGGCTGTGGGCGAGCCTGCTCACCTGCTTCGTGGTGCCCTTCGTCTGGGTCTGGCCAGCGCCCGAAGACTGGGCGCTGCTGGTGCTGCTGGGCACGCTCGGCGCCGGCGGGCATTACCTGCTGGTGCTCGCCTTCGACCGCGCGCCGGCCAGCCTGCTCGCCCCGCTCGCTTATCTGCAACTGCTTCTGGCCGTGGCGTATGGCGTGCTGCTGTTCGGCGAGGTGCCGGATATGTTCACCATCGCCGGCGGCCTGATCATCGCCGGCGGGGGAATGCTGATCCTGAGTGCCGCGGCCGGGCACCGGGGCCGCGGCGTCTCTCGCGGGGCGGCGACGGCCTCGTCCGGCAAATGACACAGGCCGGGCGCTTTGCCGTTCGGGGCGCGGAGGGGGCGCGGCGAGGGGGAGCTGCGCGCCTCTCCCCGTGGGACGACGCGCCGGCCTTGCCCTGGCTGCGCATGGATGGAGGTCTGCCCAGCGAAACCAGGGCCTCGACCGGAACCGGCGGTTGATGCAAGTACCGCACAGCTGCCAGGGGATCAGTGCCCATCCGCCGGTCGGGACTTGCACCCGGCAGGTGCGTTGTCTACGCACACTGGCGCAGAAGGACCAGTCGGCATGAGCCAAGCTTTTCAGCCGCGCAGCGGCACCGCCGCCGGTTCGTCCCCCCGGGCGAGCCTGGATGCAGACGCCGTGCGCGCCGCCTATCGGCGCTGGGCGGGGATCTACGATGCGGTGTTTGGCGGCATTTCGGCGATCGCCAGGCGACGGACCATCGCCGCGATCAATCCGCTGCCCGGCACGAGGGTGCTGGAGATGGGGGTCGGCACCGGCCTCGCTCTGCCCCTCTATCGGCCCGAGAAGCGGATCACCGGGATCGACCTGTCCTCGGACATGCTGGCCCTCGCCCGCGAGCGGGTGGCCGAGCGGGGTCTCGACAATGTCGATGCCCTGCTGGAGATGGACGCCGAGGCGACGCAGTTCGCCGATGCCTCGTTCGATATCGCGGTGGCGATGTTCGTGGCCTCTGTGGTGCCCCATCCGCGCCGGCTGCTGGCCGAGATGCGCCGCGTGGTGCGCCCCGGCGGGCATCTGCTGTTCGTCAACCATTTCACCGCCGATGGCGGGCTGCGGCTGTGGGCCGAACGGACCCTGGCCCCGGCTTCGCGCGCGCTGGGCTGGCATCCCGATTTCGCCTTCGACGCGCTGTTCCCGGCCGAGGATCTGCCCGGTGTGACCTGGCAGCCGATGCCGCCCTTCGGGCTGTTCACCCTGGCGCATCTGGGGAACTGAGCGAGACCCGGCTTCGGCCGGGGGCGCGAGCATCCCGGGCTCAGCCGGTCGGGAGAGGCGCGGGTCAGGCCGGGTCCAGCCGACAGTCGTGGCGGGGAACGCCCGGGGCGAGCGATCCAGGCGAGAGACCTGTCCTTCATCACACGAACATCGAATATTCATCCCCCCAGGTGATCACGGACCTTAAAAGCCGTGGGCTCGCGCACGGTTTTCCGGGATTCAATCCAGTGTAAGACTGCCGGCCAGCACAACAGGGGCTGGCGGATATTGCATTGGTGTGACCGCTTCGGTCCGGGCGCGGCGTTGAAACAGGGGAAAAACCATGAAGCTCGCGCTTGCTGGTCTGGCGTCCTTGGCTCTGCTTGCCTCCACCTCGGCGTTCGCGATCGAGGGCTCGACTCCGGTCAATCCCGGAATGATCCCGCATTTCGATCACGTTTTCGTCATCATGCTCGAGAATCACCTGAAGGATCAGGTGATCGGCAATCCGGCGGCGCCGTTCCTGACTCAGGAAGCGCGCGAAGCCGGTCAGTCGCGCAATTTCTATGGGGTCGGGCATCCCAGCCTGACCAACTACCTCGAAGTGGTCGGCGGCTCGAATTTCGGCATCACCAACGATTTTCCGCTGAACTGGGCGGTGTTCGGCCCGTGCCATTCCAACCAGTATAGCAACGACTGCAACGGCGCCGTGGATTCGATCTTCAACCAGGGCCAGGATGTCGCCACCCCCGCCACCGCGCCGAGCGGCGGCTGCAATGGCCAGCTGTCCTTCACGGGCGCGCCGACCCCTCATAACTGCGCGCTGCGCGACTATGCCGCTATCATGTTCACGCCCAAGACCATCGCTCATCAGCTGGTCGAGGCGAACATGACGTTCAAGGACTATCAGGAAAGCCTGCCCACCACCGGCCCTCGCGTCGATGGCGTGTACTATTCCGACGGCACGTTCTCGAACCTGTCGCCGAGGAGCTTCTTCACCAGTAACGTGCCGACGCCGGTGGTCTCGCAGCTCTATGTCACCGACCACAACCCGTTCGTGTTCTTCGCCGATCTGCAGGTGGGCAGCAACCCGCTGCTGTCGGAAGCCCAGATCGTCGACTGGACCGGCGTGGGCGGGCTGTATCAGGACCTCGCCACCGGTTCAGTGCCGAACCTGTCCTTCATCGTGCCGAACAAGTGCCACGACATGCACAGCTCGGGCGGGCAGTCCAACACCTGCACCGAACAGCAGCCGCTGATCGCGCAGTCCGACGCCGCGGTGAAGCAGGTGGTCACGGCGATCAAGAGCTCGACCGCCTGGACCACCGGCAATTCGGTGATCGTGATCGTCGCCGACGAGGACGACTACTCGAACAGCGCCAACCGGGTGCCCTTCATCGTGGACAAGAACTACGGCACGCCGGGCTTCCAGAGCACGACCGCCTATGACCATTTCTCGCTGCTGCACACGCTGGAGGCCGGCTTCGGCCTGCCCTGCCTGAACAACGCCTGCGATGCCTCGGCGCAGCTGATCGACCTGTTCTATCACTGAGCCGGACTGACGCCACCCGGACTGACGCCACCCGGACTGGCGCCACCCGGACTGGCGCCACGAATTGCCGCGCCGCGATCCGTCCGCCCCAGGCGGGCGGATCGTCGGTACGGGACCCGCTCTGCGGCGGCCGGGCAAGCCTGCCCCGTTCAGCTTCGCCTGATCCATCCGGGGAACGAGGCCGGCTGTCCGGATCGTGACCCCGGTCCGGGCGAGGGCTCCGCCCCCGACCCGCCGGGGATCAGCATTCCCCTTGGGTAACCCCGGCGAACGGGCTCGAAGACCTCACCCCTGGACGGGTTTCGCCCAAGGGACAAACAGGCGAAGCCTGCCAGCCTGCCTTCCCGCTACCAGACGAACGCCCCCAGACACGCCACCGGCGCCAGCCCCGCGGCGGCGGCGGCGGCCTCCGCCCGCCCCGGCTCGTGGTTCAGTTACTCGGCATGGATCCCGCCCAGCACACAGCACGCATCGATCCCCACCCCCGCCGCCCCGGCGATATCGGTACGCAGCGC
>DAICZL010000796.1 GCA_027311165.1 bacterium | reverse complement strand
CTGGACGGGGTGCCGAAGATCGCAGGGTATGTCACCGGCTCGGGCGGCATTCAGTGGTCCGGCGCGCAGCTGGCCGCGCATCCCGGGGTGGTCCGCATCGACCAGTCGCCGTCGCTGGGGGTATTCGCGGGCGGCGGCGCGGACGTGGCCGACGTGGAGACCGGGGCCGGCACCCCGGGTGCGTTCGCCGCCGCGGTCAAGGTGCGGCTCGCGCTCGGGCACCCGGGCGGCACCATCTACGGGTCCGACTCGTTCCTGGCGGCGGCGGGAGCGGCGCTGTCGGCGGCCGGGCTGGCCGGGCACGCTGACTGCTGGCTCGCGGACTGGAACCTGAACCTCGCATCGGCGTCGGCGCTGGTCGGCCAGCAGCGGCACGGGATGACGATCCGCGCGGTGCAGTGGGCCAGCCCGACCAGCAACCCGCGCACGATGCTGCCCGGCACCAGCGTGACGCTGGCTCAGGCTAACGTGGATCTGTCGGCCGCTGACCCGACGTGGCCAGCCGGCTCGCCGCCGCCCCCGGCGCTGGTCGGGATCGTCGTCTTCCCGGGCGACGCGACCGGGCTGCAGGCCCGGCCGGTGTCAAGCGGCGACGGCGGCATAACCTGGAGGTGACCGATGCCCGGTATCCCGTTCACCCAGGCGTGGCTGATCGCCACTAAGCGGGGCGGCAAGCCGTTCCCGCAGTACAAGCCCGCGCCGCCGAAGCCGAAGCCGAATCCGATGCGGAAGTTCGCGGCGGCGCTGCCCGGCTGGAATGCCCGCGCGAAAGCCGTAAATGGCGCCCGGGTCGGCTCCGGCGGGCCGGCGAAGGCGCCGCCGGGCGGGCCGCTGCCCGGTTCGAGCCAGCCGCGGATGCCGGTGGCGCCGCGCGGCGTGACTCCCTTGTTCCCGGCTGGCGGGGGCGCCCGCTCGAGGGCGGCGAGCCCGCACCTGTCGGCGCTGGTCCCGCCGCCGGCTGGAACGGGCGGGTCGGCGTCGGCTATCCCGGCGATGCTGTCGCCGGCTCCGGCGGTCCCGGTGTCGCAGGTGGTGCCGGCGATGGCGGTAACCCCGGCGGCCAGCCCGGGGCCTTCGACGCGGGGGATCATCCTTGCGGGCGTCGCGGTGGCGGGCGCTGGGTGGCTGCTGCTGCGGAAGGGGAAGTGATGAGGTACAGGCCGCCCGGCCATAGGTCTCCGCTAGGTGGGCTAGGTGCGCTAGGTGGGCTAGGTGCGCTAGGTGGCTGGTCAGCGCCTAGCCCCTGTGAATCGTCGTGGGCTAGGTCCGCTAGGTCCCTAGCGGACCTAGCGTTTACCGTTCCGTTACCGCTAGGTTGTTCTGCCTGGTCAGAGGCCGACCTAGCGGACCTAGCGGACCTAGCCCCAGGGTGCGGCGACTCGGACCACAGTTCAGGCTGGGAATCGTCAGGAGGCGGCGCAGCGGCGGCGTCAACGAGCGGCAGGCGGCAAGGGCAGTCCGGTAGTCCCAGAGGACGCGTTCCCCCGACGCGGGTATTTGGAGGTGCTTCTCAGTGACTACGCCTGATGAGCGCATTCAGGGCCTGCGGGAACGGGCTCTGGCAGCCAACGTCGAGCTGGTCACGGATCCCGGCGACCTTGCCAGGCAGGCCGTTCGGGCACACCTGGTCGCGATCGCCGGCACCGGGCCGGTTGCCCCCGATCGGCCAGAGATTGATGTGCGGCTGCACGGCCCAGGCGTTCCTGATCACGAGGTGGCGGTACGCGAATCTGCCTCGTTCCTGCTGTCGATTCAGGAGGCCGTCTCCTCGATTGGCCAGGCGCTGCGCCACGAGCCAACGTTGCAAGGTGCTATCCAGGCACAGGTGCTTGCCGCGACCGAGCTTCGCATGACGCCGACAGTTGGGGCAGGCTCTCTGGTCTTTCACCTCGTCGCCGCTGGGGAAACTATCACCGGAGGGGAGGCCCCCGAGCTGACAGGTACCGACACACTGGTGGATGCCGCGATGGGCGCGCTCTTCTCGTTGATCGAGCAATCCGCAGTTCAGGGGCCGGAAGGTGGCACGCTCGCACATGATCTGCGCCGACTAGGGCCGCGTACGGCCAAGCATCTGTCTGACCTTTCTAGCCGAGTCATTGATGATGAGATCGAGGTCGATCTCACTTGGCGGAACCCAGCCGGCCAGCGGCGGATGGCGTCACTCCAGCGGCAGGCGGCAATGGCTCTGGAGCGCGCGATCACGATCAACAAGGAAGACACGCAGATTCTGGATCTGGTTGGAGCGGCTGGAACGCCCACTACAGGGCCGGCGAGCACTGTGACGAGTGCTGGGAGCGGAACGCCGCCTACCACCGGGCCTGGTGTGGTACCCGGCGTGAAGGGGCTCATCGAGCTGGAGGACCTGAATCGGGGCTGAGGTGTGACGAACCTCACAGTGTGAGCTATATCACACGCCACGCAATGGTCCCCCGCCATTGACAATGGGACAGGCCGCAATGGTCCCCCGCCATTCACAATGGGAC
>DAICZL010000795.1 GCA_027311165.1 bacterium | reverse complement strand
GTCCGCGCAGGCGGGGAAGCGGGCTGATCCAGCTCACGGAGCCTGAGCAGGGGCGGGAAGAACGGGGGAAGGGTCCAGTATCCGGTCGGCGCCCATCGCGCGCAGGAAGCGCGCCGTCAGCGGGTGTTGCGGACGGGTCAGGACGTCGTGGGCAGGGCCCTCCTCGATAATCGCGCCGTCACTGAGAAACACGACGCGGTCGGCCACCTCATAGGCGAAGCGCAGCTGGTGGGTGGAGATGATCATGGTCAGACCGTCCTCGACCGCGAGGCGCCGGATTACCTCCAGAACCTCGCCGATCAGTTCCGGGTCGAGCGCCGAGGTCGGCTCGTCGAGCAGCAGGACACTAGGATTGGGGGCGAGTGCCCGGGCGATCGCGACGCGCTGTTGCTGGCCGCCGGACATATGCCGCGGCAGGGCATCGGCGCGGTGGCTCAGTCCCACGCGGTGCAGCAGGGTATCGGCGCGCCGGTCCGCCTCTGCGCGGGGCATGCCGTGGACCCAGTGCAGCGGGCCGGCAATGTTTTCGCGTGCGCTCAGATGGCTGAACAGGTTGAACTGCTGGAACACCATGCCGACGCCGATACTGGCGCGTTCCTTCGCGATCGCACGGGGGCTCAGCGATCGTCCGCTGGTGTCGAAGCCGAGCTGGCGGCCACCCACGCGCACGACGCCGGAATCCCACTGTTCCAGATGGTTGATGCAGCGCAGCAGGGTGCTCTTGCCGGAGCCGCTCGGCCCGAGCAGGGCGACCACCTCCCCGGAGCGGATCTTCAGGTCGAGGCCATTGAGGACGTGATGGGCTCCGTATTGCTTATGCAGCGCATATACTTCGACCATCTGCTCGCCGCGCGCCGGCCCGCCGGTGCGCGTGGTTCGGCCGGGGACGATCATGCCGGCCGATGGCGTGTCGGCTGGAAGGGCCGGCCCGGCGCCGGCCGGTGACGCCGCGGCGGCACTGGCGTGGGCGGCACTGGCGGGGGCAGCACTGGGCCGATGCCAGGGAAGCAGTCGCATCAGCCGCTCCCGCGGGGCAGGACGGTCGAGATCGAGCAGGGCTTCGATCAGAATCTGCAGCAGGCTGACCGCGCCCGTCAGACCCAGATAGATCAGACCAGAGGCAAAAAATATGGAAAAGAAATCGAAGGTGGAGGAGGCGAGCTGGGTGCTGCGCAGCGTCAGTTCTTCGACCGATACGACCGAGGCGAGCGACGAATTCTTCAATGCGCTCACTGTCTCGTTGCCGAGAGCCGGCACCATGATGCGGATCGCCTGCGGGGCGATGACATGGCGCATCAGGATGATGGGTGTCATTCCCAGGGCCTGGCCGGCTGTCACCTGCCCTGCATCAACGCCCCGCACTCCGGAGCGCAGAATCTCGGCGATGAAGGGTGCTTCGTTGAAGGCGAGGGCTAGCCCTGCCGCCGCGACCGCGCTGAGGCGGATCCCGATATGCGGCAGGGCATCGTAGGCGAACACCAGCTGAAGGATCAGCGGCGTGCCGCGAAAGATGATCGCATAGCCCCGGGCGATGGCGGAGAGCAGCCGGAAACGGGAAAGCTGCATGGCCGCGAGGAGGAGGCCGATCACGAGGCCTCCCCCCAGCCCAAGCCCCGTCACGCCGACGGTGAAGCCGATGCCCCGCAGAAGATAGGGAAGCGTCAGATAATGGAGAAAGAGATCCATCAGCGGCGGATGATCGTCGGAGCTTCCACCGTATTCGGATCAAGCGACCACTTCTTCATCATCTCGACGGCCGTGCCGTCCTTTTGCAGAACCATCAGAGCAGCCATCACGGCATCCCGAAGCTCGGGCTTGTCCTTGGGTACCGCGATGCCGATCGAATAGGGCAGTGTCACGGCGATGGCCTTCTCGAGCTTGTCCGGATAGGCCTTGACCGCCTGATCGACGGTGTTCACGTCGTTGACATAGGTATCCGCGCGCCCAGCGAGGATGGCCTGGATGCAGTCAGCGTTGTTGTCGTATAGTTGCAGCGTCGGCTCGGGCTTTCCCGCCGCCTTGCAGGCCGGTGCCAGGTTCTGCACCAGCGGCACTTCGACGAAGCCGGTGTTTTCCGCCGCCGCGGCCCCGCACATGGACATGTTGATCCCGGTGATGTGCTTGGGGTTGTTCTTGGCCACCAGCACGCCGTCGAAAACCTTGGAGTAGGTGATGAAATCGGCGGCCTTCGCCCGCTCCTCGGTGGCATAGATGTCCGAGATCACGATGTCCGCCTGGCCGCTCTGGAGCGTCGGCAGCAGCGCGGCGAACGCAACCGGCTTGTAGGTCACGCTGAAGCCCAGGCAACTGCCCAGAGCCTCCACCAGATCGACGTCGAAGCCGACATATTTGCTCGGATCATTGGGATCGAGCGCCTCGTAGCCCGGCGTGTGCGGGTTGAGCGCATCGACCAGCACCGCGCCCTTCAGCTTGGGATATTTGGCCTGCAGTTCCTGGCATGCGGCCGCCGTGGCAGGCATCGCCGCCTGCGCACAGGATGGTGCGGTGATCGCCGCGAGGCCGAGCAGACCGAGAACGATCGGAAGACGGCGTCCGGTCATTGCCATGACGCGCCTGTTGCCCGCCGGAAAACCCGTGAGCTGGTCGCTTGAAGTTTGAATCATCGAACACTCTCCTTCGCCCGCCGCAATCCGACGGGTTGGGCCATGCACCATCGCAAGCTGAGGATCCTAAGGGGGAAGGCCGCGCCCTGGCTTGCCATCAGGCGAACAATCGGTTTCAGCGCCGTCAAATCTGACAAAATTTCCAGCAATCGCCGCGAAAACTGGCCCGATTGGCCTATAAAATGTGCAGTCGTCAGCGTCCTTCAGGCGTCAGCCATTTCGCGATCCGTCCTCTGCGAACAACCGCTTTCGAATGATGCCATGCACGCCCCAGTTGCCGTCCACGACCTGGGTGACGCCGAAATCCACGGCCACCGACAGCAGCGAGACCGCCTCGTCCTCGGACAGGTGCTGCGCTGTCATCAGGAAGCGCCGTGCCTTGCGAAAAGCGTCCTTCATCGCAAGGTCGAGCGAGGATTTTTCATAGACTTCGCTGTGCGCCCGTTCGCCAAGCTCGGCCAGATAATTGGCATGGCTGAAGCCATGGACCACCCATTCCTCCGCCGTCTCCAGCAGCGGGTAGTTGACGTCCTGCAGCTTCGTTCCGGCGAGATCCCTCCGCCGGTGCAGGATCAGTTGAAACTCCCCGGTCAGCGAGCATTCGATCGCGGTGCCGCAGAGTTCCGAATCGCCCTGGGAGGCATGGGGATCGCCAACCGAGAGCAATCCGCCTGCCACCGCCACGGGCAGATAGAGCCGGGCGCCCTTGCCAGCGCGCCAGTTGTCGATATTGCCACCCGAGCACGTCGGCGGGATCGAATCGACCATGTCGACCTCGCGGGGGGCGAGGCCGATGACACCGAAATGTGGCCGGACCGGAATCTCCACACCCTTCAGCACGCCGAACTTCTTGTCGATCGTCGTGTGATCGACAGGGATGCCGGGATAATCGATCGTGGCATGGACGATACCGTAGGGATCGGTCTGCGGTGTCCAGCGGAAGCTGTAGACGGCCTTCGCCACGTCGCCATCCAGATCGCGGCTGATCTCATAGAGGGTGACAACCTCGCGCTGGCGCGGTTCCGTCAGCAGTTCCTTGTAGTGCAGGCCCCACCAGGTTGCCGCATTGCTGCCGAAGATCCGGCCGGCGAAGGCGGGGTTGGCGCAGGGACGGGAACGGATGTCGAGGATGCGAACCTCGATCAGGTCGCCGGGCATGGCGCCGTTGACGAAGATCGGTCCGGTGCAGATGTGCACGCCAAACCCCTCTCCCGCGCCGCGCCCGTGGATCGATGCGTCCATCGGGCCGGCACCGCGCCGATCGACGTTCTTGCGATCGCGGGTCCAGTGAAAAACGCTCTCCGCACCGGCATCGCCCTTGATCATGCGGTCATGATCGTCGGAAGCATGCTGCGTGAGCGTCTCGATCGTGACGATATCACCCGAGTTGACGCTCAGCGCCGGTCGCAACAGCCGGCTGAAATAGCCCCAGTGCACGGTCTGATCGGTCGCCGGAAGAAAATGCCGGCGAGGGATCGCATCGTCGACGGGCGCTGCTGCCACAGCCAGCGGGGCATGGGCCGGCGGACACCGGTCCGGCGGATCGGCCACGCGGATCAGGCCGAGCGGCCAGCCCCGGACGATCTGCAGGGGCACCCCATCGGACATCCCGCTCACGGTCTTCAGGCGATATCTGCTGGGCGACTCGCCGAAGCGGGCACTGAAGGCGCGGCTGAAACTCGCCGCGTCGCTGAAGCCCCAGCGGAAGCAGATCGCGGTGATCGACTGACCGGCATAGAGCGGATTGGTCAGGTCCATCCGGCAGCGTTCCAGCCGCCGCTGGCGCACATATTTGCCGAAGCTCGACCCGGCCGCCTCGAAAAGCTTCTGCACCATACGCATCGACAGGCGTTCCTCCGCCGCGATGGCGGACAGGCTCAGGTCGGGATCGCCGATGCGGCCTTCGATCGTCCGGCAGATCCGTCGCAGGGTCGCCCGCTGCGACGAGGTCGCACCCGGCAGCGCATCATCCTCGCGCGCCCCGGCCAGACCCGCGGCAAGAAATTCGGTCAGTGCGACCTCGATCGGCTGGATCGCGTCGCTGTCCAGGCTGTCGATCGTTGCGGCGGTCGCGGCAAGCAGCTGGGCGAGGATATGACCCAATCCGTCACGGCCCGAGAGCCGCCCCACTTTCGGGGTCGGTGGCGCAGCCAGGCGCTCACGGATCGCGGCAACCGGGATCCGCACGAGAAGCTGGCGGAAGTTCGTCGTGAACTGCAGATCCGCCGCGGCACCCGCGGTTCCGTAGACAAGATCACCCACGGTGATCGGAACCTGGCAGCCCGCTTCGTTCAGCAGCGCCCGCCCCTCGCTGTGCAGCGCCAGCCAGACGATATCGGGATCGTCGCTGTAGCTCAGCCTCTGCGGGCCGGATGCGATCTTCGCGAAGATGATACCGAGCGGCGAGGTCACTGCCCGGGCGGTGGCGAAGACATCGTCGGGTCCGGCGGCATCGGTGGTCCCGACGGATAATTTTCCGAGTGCGTCCCGCCAGGCGTCAAGCCTGCTTCTTTCCGGATAGGATTCGGTCGTGAAGGACCACGAATTCATGCCGCCTCATCGTCGGTTTCCGCAACACGGTGATCCGCCCCCACCGCGTATCGGGATCAGACGGGCCGATCGCAGCTGGCTGGTGGCTGGCGCGTGCGCTCAACAGAAGTTCAGCAGGAATTGTGCCAACATCGTCCAAATCGCCGCGGGTTGGAGCAGCCCCGCGCGGGGAGGGGTCGCGGCCGGGGCGGTCGAACATGCTCCGTCCGGGCGTCGCGGTTCGGATGCAGGCTCGGGGATCGCCCGCCGTGGCGTCCGAAGCAGCGCCCTGCCTTGCCCGCGCGGTTGGCCCGGTGCGGATCGGCCGGGACACAGACCGGCCTTGACCTTCCCATGATGGGAAGCCACATACCCCAGGGTCCAGCCATTGGATGGGAACCCGACGATGAATATCCAGCTGCCACGCGCCGGCATGGGCGTTGCCGCGCCCGCCGAGAGCATCGACCTTGATGTCGGCGGTCTGCATTGCGGCTCATGCGTCGGGCGGGTGGAACGGGCGATCCGTGCGGTGCCCGGGGTGCACGATGTCGCGGTCAATCTGGCGACCGGGCGGGCCCATGTCGCGTTCACCCCGGGGCAGGCCGATCCGGCCGCAGTCGCCGCGGCGATCGGCCAGGCCGGGTATGAGGTGGCGGAGACATCGTTCGATCTGGCCATCGAGGGCATGACCTGCGCCTCCTGCGTGCAGCGGGTCGAGAAGGCGCTGACCCGGACGCAAGGCGTGATCGCCGCTACGGTCAATCTGGCGAGCGAAACCGCCAGGGTGCGCGCCGCTGGGGTGTCCGCGGCTGATCTGATCGCCGCGATCGACCGGGCCGGCTACCACGCCACCATCGTCGGGGGTGCCGCTTCCGGCGCGAAGGACAGCGACCAGGCGGCGCGGCAGGCCCGTTCGGCAAGGCGCGATGTCGCGCGTGTGGTGGTCGCGGCAGCGCTGACGCTGCCGCTGATCGTGCCGATGTTCGCCGCCATGCTGGGTCTGCATCTCGCACTGCCCTTCTGGGCGCAGTTCCTGCTGGCAACGCCGGTGCAGTTCTGGCTTGGCGGGCGCTTCTATGTCGCCGGCTGGAAGGCGCTGCGCGCCGGGGCCGGCAATATGGATCTGCTGGTGGCACTCGGTACTTCGTCGGCCTACGGGCTGAGCCTCTATCAAGGCCTCGTCGCGTGGCTGCAAGCCGGGCAGGCAGGACCGATGCCGGCGCTCTATTTCGAAGCCAGCGCTGTGGTGATCACCCTCGTGCTGTTCGGCAAATGGCTGGAAGCACGGGCCAAGCGGCAGACCGGCGCGGCGATCCGCGCATTGATGGCATTGCGGCCGGCGCGGGCGCGCGTGCTGCGAGCAGATGGCAGCGAGGCCGAGATCGGGATCGAACAGGTGGCGGTCGGCGATCTGGTGCTGGTGCGGCCGGGCGAGCGCATCCCGGTCGACGGCGTGGTGCGCGAGGGCGAGAGCACGGCCGACGAAAGCCTGCTCACCGGCGAGGCCATGCCGGTGGCAAAAGCGGTTGGCGACCGGGTGACCGGAGGTGCCATCAACGGCGACGGGCTGTTGGTGGTCGAAACCCGCGCGGTCGGTGCCGAGACCACGCTCGCGCGCATCGTCCGGCTGGTCGAGGGCGCGCAGGCCGCCAAGGCGCCGATCCAGCGGCAGGTGGACAAGGTCAGCGCGGTGTTCGTGCCCGCCGTGCTGGCGGTGGCCCTGGTGACGTTCCTTGGCTGGTGGGGCGCCACCGGCGATGTGCCGGGGGCGATCCTGAACGCAGTCGCCGTGCTGGTGCTGGCTTGTCCCTGCGCGCTGGGTCTTGCCACCCCGACCGCGATCATGGTCGGCACCGGCGTCGCCGCGCGCCACTGCATCCTGATCAAGGACGCCGAGGCGCTGGAGACCGCGCATCGGATCGAGATCGTCGTCTTCGACAAGACCGGAACCCTGACCGAGGGCAGGCCCGCCGTCGTCGCGATGCTGCCGGCATCCGGTGTCACGCCGGAGGAATTGCTGCGTCTGGCGGCCTCCGTGCAGGCCGGCAGCGAGCACGCGCTGGCGCGTGCGGTGCTCGCCTCGGCCGCGGCTTCGGGCGTCGTCCCGGCGCCGGCAAGCGCGGTGCGTGCCCTGCCGGGCCGCGGCATGGCGGCGCGTGTCGAGGCCCGGGAACTGCGCCTGGGCAGCCGGCGGCTGATGACCGAGCTGGGTGCCGATACCGGCCCGCTCGCCGGACCGGCGGCGGCGCTCGAGGCGCAGGGCCGCACCGTGTCCTGGCTGGCCGACATCACCCATGGTGCGCCGCTGGTGCTCGGGCTGCTCGGCTCCGGGGACGCGGTGAAGCCGGGTGCCGCCGCCGCCATCGCCGCGCTGCGCCGGGCCGGCCTGCGGACCATCATGCTGACCGGCGACAACCAGGGCAGCGCGAATGCCGCTGCGACGATGCTCGGGATCGATGAGGTGGTGGCCGAGGTGCTGCCCCAGGACAAGGCCGCTGCCATCGTCCGGCTGCAGCAGGAGGGGCGGCGTATCGTTGCCATGGTGGGTGACGGAGTGAACGACGCGCCGGCGCTGGCCGCGGCGGATATCGGGATCGCCATGTCCACCGGAACCGATGTCGCGATGCACGCCGCCGCCATCACGCTGATGCGCGGCGATCCGGCGCTGGTGGCCGATGCGATCGACATCTCGCGGCGGAGCTTTGCGAAGATCCGCCAGGGTCTGTTCTGGGCGTTCGCCTATAATGTCGTGGGTCTGCCGCTGGCCGCGCTCGGCTATCTCAGCCCGATGGTCGCCGGTGCCGCGATGGCATTTTCGAGTGTCAGCGTGGTGAGCAATGCGTTGCTGCTGCGGCGCTGGCGGCCGGCACCGCGGCAGGGGAGGATGGCGGCGGACAAGGCGGCTGGCCCGGCGAGGATCGTGCTGCCCCCGGCCGGCGCCGATCGGCCGCGCGAGGCGGCATGAGCGGGGCCGGTCGATGAATATCGGCGCGGCGGCACAGGCGTCGGGCGTGTCGGCGAAGATGATCCGCTATTACGAGCGGATCGGGCTGATCGCGCCGGCCGGGCGCAGTGAGGCCGGCTATCGGCGCTACCGCGAGGCCGACGTGCACACGCTGCGCTTCATCCGCCGCGCCCGGGATTTCGGCTTTCCGATCGAGGACATCATGCGGCTGCTGGCGCTGTGGCATGACCGCGCGCGCTCCAGTGCCGATGTCAGGGAGGTGGCTCAGCATCACGCCGCGGAGCTGCGCCAGAAGATCGCCGCGATGACGGACATGCTGCGTGCCCTGGAGCATCTGGTGGCGCATTGCCACGGCGATGGCCGGCCGGACTGCCCGATTCTCGATGAACTGACCGGGGCGCACGAGGCGCCGGTTCAGCGCAAGACCGGGGATGACGGCGACCGGCCAGGCCGGCGGACGCCCGGCACGGCGATGTCCGCTCCGGGCGGGACCGGCAGGGCCATTTCCCGGCCGGCGAGGGCCCTGCCTCAGACCAGCACGGATGCCTGATCGAACCCGTCTGGCACCACCCCGAGCGGCTTGATCAGATCATAAGGTCCCCGCGCCAGGAACCGGCCGCTGCCGGGCTCTGCCTGCACCTTGCCCTCGCGCATCACCACGCGCCCGGACTTCACCGTGGCCACCGGCCAGCCGGTGACGTCGATCCCCTCATAGGGCGTGTAGTCGATCGCCTGCTGCATCAGGGCGTTGGTCAGGGTCATTTTCTTATGGGGATCGAACACCACCAGATCGGCATCCGATCCGGGCGCGATGGTTCCCTTGCGCGGATACAGCCCGAACATCCTGGCCGGGTTGGCCGCGACCAGCCGCACGAAGGCGCAGGGGTCGATATGCCCTTTCGCCACGCCCTCGCTGAAGATCAGCGGCAGCCGCGCGGCGAGGCCGGGCACGCCGTTGGGGATGTCGGGGAACGCCGCGGTCTCGCCGTTCACCCGCTTGCCGCGGCTGCCGTGATAGCTCCAGCCGCTATGGTCGGAGGAGATCACGTCGAGCGTGCCGCGGCGGACGTCCTGCCACAGGGCGGCCTGGTCCTCGCGCTCGCGCGGGGCGGGGCTGCACATGAATTTCGCGCCCTCGAACCCCGGGCGGTCCATGTCCTGGGCGCGCAGCACGAAGTATTGCGGGCAGGTCTCGGCCCAGACCTTCAGCCCGCGTGCCTGGGCCCGGGCGATCTCGGCGGCGACCTCCGCGCAGGAGACGTGGAACACCTGGATCGGCTGGTCGATCAGCTCGGCGAGCGCGATGGCGCGGTAGGTCGCTTCCCGCTCGATCACCTTGGGCCGCGACCAGGCGTGGTATTTCGGCCCGGTCTTGCCGTCGGCGAGCAGGGCGCGGCTGCGCTCGCCGATCGCCTGGTAGTTCTCGCAATGCACCGTCACCAGCGCGCCGGTGCGCCGCGCCGCGGCCAGCACGCGCAGGTATTCGCGATCGTCCAGATGCAGCGGGTCGTAGGTCAGGAACACTTTCAGGCTGCGGATGCCGGAGGCGACGATTTCCGGGATCTCCTGGAACACCACCTCATCGGTCGGGTCGGTGATGATCTGGTGGAAACTGTAGTCGATCATCGCCTGGCGGGCGCGGCGGTGATACTCGGCCAGGGTGTCGCGGATCCTCTCGCCCTTGAACTGCATGGCGAAGGTGATCGCCGTGGTGGTGCCACCGGCCAGGCAGGAAATGCTCCCGGTGGTGAAGGTTTCCTCATCGGCGAGGCCGCCCGGCTGCAACTGTTCGATATGACAATGGGTATCGACGCCACCCGGCATCACCAGCATGCCCGACGCATCCAGCACCTCGGCGCCGGTCAGCGTGTCGGCGATGGCGGCGATGCGGCCGGCGCGGATGCCGATATCGGCGGGGAACATGTCCGCGCCCGTCACCACCGTGCCGCCACGCACCACCAGGTCGAATTCCGCCATGTCTGTTCCCTTTCGCCGCGCCGTGCGAGCCTGCGTGCAGTGCAACGCATTTCCCCTGACCCGACAAGGCCGGCCCCATCATGCGCCTGACTTCTCCTGCCATCAGCACTATCGGGGAAGCTGTCACCTTCCGCTTCGACGGTCGCCCGATCCCTGCTCTGGCAGGCGAAACGGTGGCCGCCGCCCTGTCGGCCGCGGGGATCGTGACGTTCCGCCGCACGCCATCGGACGCGCCGCGCGGGCTGCATTGCGGCATGGGCGCGTGTTTCGACTGCGTGGTGACGATCGACGGCCGCATCGGCCAGCGCGCCTGCCTGGCCAAGGTGGTCGAGGGGATGGAGGTCAGCGGCGCTCTCCCTGCGGAACCGTTCCTGCTGTCCGCGCCGGCAGCGCAGGCTGTGCCGGCCCCGCCGGCGAGCGAGCACGCCTGCGACGTGCTGGTGGTAGGTGCCGGCCCGGCCGGGCTGG
>DAICZL010000792.1 GCA_027311165.1 bacterium | reverse complement strand
GCCTTGCACGCCCCGGCTTGCACCCCCTGCCCCGCCGGCCCGCGCGCACGCTCCGCCGGCGCCAGCGAGCCAGTCGGCACGTCCCGCCGTCCATGCCCCACCTTCCCTGCCCGCTAGAGCAGCATCCGATCCGATGGAATCCTCCGATCGAATGAAGTTGCCCGGTAAAACAATAAGGAAGAGCGATGGCCGATCGTCTGTCAGATCGGGCACCGCTCTAAGCCATGCAGACCGGCGGCGCGGGGGCGATCAGTCGCCGATCAGCCCGGCCGAACGCAACGCCCGGGTGATGATGCCGGCAAGATCGGACGCCGCTCCGGCCGGAGGCGAGGCGTGGGCCGGAAGCGAGGCGTGGGCCGGAGGCGAGGCGTGCGTATCCCCCGCCCGGTCACGCTGGCGCGCGGCTGCCTCGGGGCGGATCAGGCCGAAGAACCGGGCGATGCGCCAGGTCGCGGAAATGCCGGCGGGGACGAAGAACGGTGCCTGGTGGCCGCAGCGCGCATCAGGATCGGCCGCTTCCGGGTCGATCGGCACGGCATGGGCGAGCCCCGCGATGGTCCAGGACTCCACCACCACCCCCCCGGCAGGGTCCTGCCAGGTCCTGCGGCGGTGGGGGCCCAGAACCTCATCCATTCCCGCCGAGCGCGTCAGGCCGTGCAGACCGGTCCACTGGGCTTCCAGCGCGGCGGCATTGGCGGGCGCCACCACCTTGTCCGCAGTGCCATGCCAGATCGACAGTCTCGGCCAGGTCCCCCCAGCCCGTCCGGCTCTGCCACCCGCCAGAGACGGCGCGTCGCGAACCATCGAAACCCATTCCCGATCGGTCCGCGCCCGGCCATGGGCCATGCTCTCCAGCGCCTCGGACAGGGTCGCCGCACTGCCCTGCGCCATCCCCGCGATCACCGCGCCGGCGGCGAACACCTCCGGATAGGCGGCCAGCACCGATGCCGCCATCGCGCCACCCGCCGACAGGCCGGTGAGCATCACCCGCGCCGGATCGAGGCCGTGCAGTTCCACCATCCTTGCGACCATCTGCCGGATCGACAGCGCCTCGCCCTGGTCGCGCGCGGTATCGCCGGGCAGGAACCAGTTGAAACACAGATTGGGATTGTTGGCGCGGCGCTGCTCTGGAAACAGCAGGGCAAAACCATGGCGGTCGGCCAGTTCCGACCAGCCGCTGCCGTGGTCATAGGCCTCCGCCGTCTGGACGCAGCCATGCAGCACCACCACCAGCGGCGCACCGGGGGGAAGGTCGGCCGGCACATGCGCCAGCATCCGCAGATTGCCGGGATTGCTGCCGAAGCCGTCGTGCTCGGTCAGCGTCCTGCCGCCTCGCCGCCCGTCCTTGCCGTCCTGGCGCGCCTGGCCATGCCGCGCCGCCTCGTGGTCGCGCCGCCAGCGGGTCAGCAGTGCGATCGTGTTGCCAAGTCCGGTCATGGCCTCTGCGCTCTCCTGCGGGGGGCACCGGCGCCCGGCAAAGGACCCTACCGCGAACCATCCGATATGGTGCGGTGCAGCATAAATTCATCGGGCGCGTGCGGAAAAGTGACCGGCCCCGGCTGCGCCGCCCGGCCGATCTGCGGGATTGGCGGCCCGTCGCGCCTGGCGACCAGCGATGACACCGGACCTTCGCCAGGAATGGCCCCGGCTCGGCCAGGTTGGGTTCCAGGGGGCTCCGCCCGGTTAGGCTCCCGGGGGCTCCGCCAGGTTAGTCTCCCGGGGGCTCCGCCCCGTTGGTCTCCCCGGGAGCTCCGCCCGTTTGGTCTCCCCGGGGGCTCCGCCCGTTTGGTCTCCCGGGGGCTCCGCCCGGTTGGTTTCCCGGGGGCTCCGCTCCCACGGCTCCCCGTTATGCGTCCCCTCCCTGCGCATGGCCCCCGGGGGGAGCCTGGCCGCGCGGGTCCTTCGGGATCCGGGGCTGGCACCGGTCCTGCCGACCGGGATTACCCGCCGGAGAGAAGCGGCATCGCCGGGGACAGCCGCCCGCCCAGCCGCACCGGCTCGATCCGTCGCGCGAGACCGGTCGCCTCGTCGGTCTCGACGAACACGCCGCAGACAGTCGCCTCCCCCTCGGCCGGGCCCAGCCGCTCGCCAGGCAGCTTCTGCCAGAACCGCGCCGTCGCCCCTTCCTTGCGCATGCCGATCACGCTGTCGTAATCGCCGCACATCCCGGCATCGGACAGATAGCCGGTGCCGCCCGGCAGCACCTGGTGATCGGCCGAGGGGGTGTGGGTATGGGTGCCCACCACCAGCGAGACCTGGCCGTCGAAGGAATGGCCGAACGCCATCTTCTCGCTGGACGCCTCGGCGTGGAAGTCGATCAGGATGGCGCCGACCGTGCCACCCAGCCGGTAATGCGCCAGCGCCTGGGCGGTGGTGCGGAACGGGCAATCGAGCGCGTCCATGAACAGCCGCCCCATCACGTTCAGCACCAGCGCCCGCCGCCCGTCCGCCAGCTCCACCACGACGCTGCCCGCCCCGGGCGTGCCGGGGGGGAAATTCAGCGGCCGGATCACCAGGGGGGTTTCCGCCATGAAGGGGATGATCTCGCGCCGGTCCCAGGCATGGTTGCCCAGCGTGATGACATCGGCGCCGGCGGCGAACAGCGCGCGGGCCATCTCGGGGGCGAGGCCGAACCCGTGCGAAGCGTTCTCGCCATTGACCACCGCGAGATCGATGCGCAGCGCGGCGCGCAGCCCCGGCAGGGCGGCGGCGGCGGCCTCGCGGCCGGTGCGCCCGACCACATCGCCCAGGAACAGCAGGCGCATTCAGTGACCCCGGCAGCGGATCACGCCGCGCTCGGTCGCGATCCGGGGCAGGGTCCGGTCATGCGGGCCGGCCGGCACCGCCGCCATCTCCTGCGCGGCGAAGGCGCAGCCCAGCAGCGT
>DAICZL010000791.1 GCA_027311165.1 bacterium | reverse complement strand
GATCGAGGTGTTCGAGCCGGACCCGGGCGCGGCGCTGGCTGCGGCCGAGGCGATCTCGGCCGTGCTCGACCGGGCCGGACTGCATCGCCCGCGCCTGCTGCATGGCTTCGACGCCACGGTCTGGCCGCTGATCGCCCGCGTCGCGTAGCGGCGCGGGTGGGGCTGGAAGACGGGAAGGCGCTGCCCGATGGCGGCCCGGCGGCGGGCAACGCGGCGCTGGTGGCGGCCGCCTGCGCCCTCATGCGATCGCGGTGAGCGGGGCGAACAGCCGTCCCCATCCCGCCAGCAGCGCCGGGTCGATCCCGGTCAGGCACAGTGCCTGCCACACCGCGGTCGCCACAGTGTCGTAGACCGGTACACCGAGTTCCCGCTCGAGCCCGGCCACCAGCCCGGCCGCGCGCAGGTTGGTGCAGACCACGGCGACCGCGTCCACCCCTTCGGCCGCCACCTCGCGCACCATCCCGGCGATGCGCGCCGGGGTCACCTCGGAGAAGGCGAAATTCTCCGACAGGCCGAGATGGCGTTCCGCCGGGCAGGCGATGCCGAGCGTCGCGTATTGCGCCACGAGGCGCGCCTGCACCGTGTCCAGATAGGGTGTGACCAGGCCCAGCCGGCGCACCCCGGTGCGGGCCAGGATCTCGTTCAGCGCCAGCATCGAAGTGCCGGCCGCGATCCCGGTGGCGGCGGTGATGCGGCGGACCAGCCTGGTATCGGCCTCGAAGCCGAGCCAGCCGGAGGAGGTGCCGCTCCACAGGATCGCATCCACCCGCGCATGGGCGAGCAGTTCCGCCGCTGCCAGGATCGGCGCATCGTCGAACTGGCCGAGTGCCGCGGGGGAGAGCGCGATTTCGGTGACCGGGAAGCGGCTGAAATGCACGCTCACCTGCGTCAGCCCGGCCAGCATCGCGATGGTGAGCGGTTCGAGCACCGTGTTGGACGAGGGGGTGAGCACGCCGATCCGAACCATGCCGCGCGATCCTTTCCCGGCTGCGGAGCAGGGCCAGGGATAGCATGGTCCGGCAGCGTCCGATCCCATGAAATCATGCCCGCCGCCCGCTCCATCGGACACGGCGGGCGGATGCCGCCGCCGGAGCCCACGCCTTGCTCAGACCCCCCACGCTCTGCTCCGACCCCCCACGCTCTGCTCCGACCCAGGTAAGCGCTGTGTAAGGCCCTGGGTGCACGATCGCGTTTCATAGTATCGCGCGAACGTCGTGGCGCTGTGCAGGAGTATCCGATGAGAGTCCACTACCGTCCCGCGGCGCGCGTATTGACCAGCGATGCCTGGGGGCGCGGTGGCTCCGGCCCGCGGGACGGCGACCCGCACGGCCGCGTGGTGGCGCTGCATCCGCGCGCCCGGGCCATCGGCCCTGCGCTGCCCTCTGAACCGGTTGCCCCCCTGTCGCGCCAGTCGGACGGCGCGGCCGATCTCGTGGTCGGGTTTGCGCCGATCCTGCCGACCCTGGATGTGGCGCAGAGCTGCCGCTTCTATGGCGAGCTCGGCTTCGCGATCACGCCGTTGCACGATGGCTCGGCGATGCTGGAGGTCGGTGGACATACCCTGCTGTTGTGCCACTTCCCCGATTGCCGGCTGGGCGAGGCGCTGTTGCTGCAGATCATCGTCACCGATCTGCGCGCCTGGTGGCGGCGCGTCGCTGCCCTGGGGCTGGAACGGCGCTACCCCGTGCCGGCGCCGCGGCCCCCGGCGCGGCAGAGCTGGGGCGCGGAGGCGGTGCAGGTGCAGGACCCGTCCGGGGTGCTGTGGATCGTTACCGGAAGGTCTGCTGGCCGGGACCCAGTTCCAGACTGAAACAGGCGCCCCCGCCCGGCCGCGCGGCCACGCCCGCCCGGCCGCCATGCGCCGCCGCGGTGTTCGCGACGATCGCGAGACCGATGCCGGCGCCGCGATACTGGCCGGCGCCGCGACGGAACCGCTCGAAGATCCGCGCGCGGTCGGCCTCGGGAACGCCGGGGCCGCGGTCCAGCACCTGGATCGTCGCCGGCGCCGTCACCTCGACGTCCACCGCGCTGCCCGGGGGGGACTGGATGATCGCGTTCTCGATCAGGTTCATCACCGACACCACCAGCGCCGCGTAATTGCCCGAGCAGCGCGCCAGCCGATCGGGCGCGGTCAAGGAGAGTTCCACCCGCCTGCGCACCGCGAGCGGGGCCAGGCTCTCGATCGCCTCGCGCGCCACCGCCCGCAGATCCACCGGGCGGGAGATGTCGAGCGGCAGGCCTTCCAGGCGCGAGATCGTGAGCATCTGCTCGACCAGCCGCGCCATGCGGTCGGCATCGCGCAGCAGCGCGTCGGCCGCCTCGCCGGGGGGCAGAGCGTCCAGCCTCGCGGTCAGCACCGCAAGCGGCGTGCGCAGGCTGTGCGCCGCCTCGGCGCTGAAACGGCGCTGGCTTTCCAGCGC
>DAICZL010000789.1 GCA_027311165.1 bacterium | reverse complement strand
TCGCTGGACGATGCCCCACTGCCCGATCTGGTGATGTTCACGCCGCTGCCGCCGCGGCCCAACGGCATCGCCGACTACGCCTTCGAGCTGCTGGGCTCGCTGGCGCGCGCCTGCCGCTGCGCCGTGGTGGTGGCCGACGGCGACACGGATGCCTACGCCCCCGCCGGCGTCGAGGTACTGCAGGCGGTGCAGTACCAGGCCCGCGCGGTAGAATTCGCCCGCAGGCTGCATATCTACCACCTCGGCAACAATCCCGACCACGTCTACGCCCTGCCCTTCCTCGCGGCGCGGCCCGGCCTGGTGGTGGTGCATGATCCGGCGCTGCATCATCTGCTGGACTGCGCGAGCGTGGCGCTCGGCGACCGGGCCGGCTACGCCGCCGCGCTGGCCACCGAGTACGGCCAGGCCGGAGAGGTGCTGGGAAAGCAGTTCCTGGACTATAACCTCCGCGAACAGCGCATGTATTTCGACATGCCGATGCTGCGCGGCCTGCTCGGCCCGGCGCGCGGGGTGGTAGTGCATTCCCGCTTCGCCGCCGCCAAGGTGCTGGCGCAGGTGCCCGACGCCACGGTGCACGTGGTGCCGCACCAGTTCAGCCCCCCCGATCCGGAGACGCTGACCCCGCGCGCGGCGGTGCGCCAGGCGCTGGGGGTGAGCGAGGACGAGGTGCTGTTCGTCTCGCTCGGCTTCGTCGGGCGCAACAAGCTGATCGATGCCGCGCTGCGGGCGCTGGCCGCGATCCGCCCGTCGCTGCCGCCGTTCCGCTATGTGGTGGCCGGCGAATTGCGCCCGCAGGAATACGACGTGGTGGGCCTGGCCGCGGCACTCGGGCTGAGCGATGCGCTGATCACCCCGGGCTATGTCGCCGAGGTGGATTTCTTCGCCCTGATCGGCACCGCCGATGTCGTGATCAACCTGCGCCAGCCGGTCGGGGGGGAGACCTCCGGCACCATGATCCGCGCGCTGGGCAGCGGCGCCTGCCTGGTGCTGGTCGATCGCGGCGCCTTCTCCGAGGTGGCGGACGCGGCGGCGGTGAAGCTTCCGCTCGGCCCGGGTTTCGAGGACCGGCTGGCCGCCGCTCTGCTGCGCCTCGCGCAGGATCCCGACCTGCGCCGGCGCATCGGCGCGGCGGCACGCGCGACGACGCGCGCCACCCATGCCATCGGGCACACGCTCGCGGGGTACCGGGCGGCGATCCTGTCGGCCGCGGCGGCTCCGCCGCGCGACTGGGCGAGCCCCTGCGTCTGGCTCGACCTTCCGCCGGCGGAACTGGCCGGCACCGCCGCTCTGGCCGATTTGGCCACGCCGCTGTGTTTCGCCGCCGGTTCGGTGCCGCTGAGCGAAGGCCCCTGCCGCGTGCTGGCGCTGGGCGATGACCTGCCGGAACCGGAACGGCTCGCCGCGCTGCTCGGCCAGCCGGTGCGCCGGGCCGGCCTCGATGCACTGCAAGGCGGCCGCATCGCGCCGCGGGGGTTCGATCTGCTGTTGATCTGCGCCAGCGCCGCGACGTTGCCGGCCGACCCGGCGGCGCTGCTGGCGGCGGCGAATCGTGCCTTGGCCTGGGGCGGGATGCTGGTGATCAATCTGGCGCGGAAGACGCCGCCCGGCGGCGGCGGAGAGCACCACCCGCTGGAAGCGCGCGAAGCGGGCGCACGGGCACTGGCCCGATGCGGCTTTCGGGTCGAGCATTCCACCACGACGCGCCCGGCCTGGCTCACCGCCGCCGCCCCGGCGGCCGAGGAGCGCAGCTGGCGCGCCGCCAAATGCAGCGAGTTCATCACCCTCGCGGCGCGGACCGGCGCATGAACGAGCCCGGCGCGATGCCGCGGATCCTGATGCGCGCGCTGCGCGGCGCCCAGCACGGCGCCGCCGAAACCTGCGCCGCGCTGCGCTAACGCGCCGGCGAGGACACCGCGGTGATCGCGATGACCGAGCCGGGCTCGCAGCTCGATCGCAGCCTGCGCACCTCGCTTCCGCCGCACGCCCTGTTCCGCCACGACCCGCGCCCGCCCTGGCTCGCGCCCGCGCAGGCGCAGGCGCCGGTCCGGCCCGGCGCGGCGGCGATCATCGTCCGGATCGATCCGGTGGCGGCAGCCGAGCGGGTCTGGCTGGCCGATACCGACCGCGATCTGGCCACCCCGGCATCGCTGCCC
>DAICZL010000788.1 GCA_027311165.1 bacterium | reverse complement strand
GCCTGGCCCTCAGTGCCGCCGCCGGCGGCCTCGGCTGGTCCCGCCCCGCCAGCGCCGCCAGCCTCGATGAGATCACCCGGCGCGGCTTCATGGTGGTGGCGACCGAGGACGACTACCGCCCGTTCGAATTCGTCAAGGACGGCACGCCCACCGGCTACGACACGGAATTGCTGGGCAGGCTGCGCAAGACCGCGCCATTCGAGATCCGCCAGGAGATCATCCCCTGGACCGGGCTGCTGCCCGGCGTCGATACCGGCAAATACGATGCCGCGGTGACCGGGGCGCTGATCACCAGGGAACGGCAGAAATTCCTCGACTTCACCAGCCCGGTATCGGACGCCACGATCTACTATCTGAAGCGTGCCGACGATGCCAGCATCAAGGGCATCAAGGATCTGTCGGGCAAGACCGTCGGCGTGCAGGCCGGCAGCGCGATGCTGCAGAACCTGCCGCAGCTCGATGCGATGCTGGCCAAGGAGGGCGGCAAGCTCGGCAAGGTGGTGCAGTACGTGTCCTATCCGGAGGCGTATCAGGACCTGGCGATCGGGCGCACCGACTTCGTCACCAACACGGTGATCAACCTGCAGATGCTGGTCGCCGAAAAGCCCGGCATGTTCACCATCGGCGAGCCGGTCGCCGGCAAGACCTACATCGCCTGGGCGGTGAAGAAGGGCAACACCGCGCTGCTCGACTTCCTCAACGCCTTCCTGCTCGCCGAACGCAAGAACGGGGAGATGTATGCCCTGCAGAAGAAGTGGCTGGGCCAGTCCTTCGAGGACATGCCGGTGAGCTGGACTGCCAGCTGACAGGCAGAGCCCCGGGAACGCGCGGATGAGCCTGGGCGACTGGCTGGCGCTGGTGCGGGGCGCGCTGGTCACCGTCTCGCTCTCGCTGGCCGGCATCGCGATCGGCCTGCCGCTCGGCCTGGGGCTCGCGCTGATCCGCTGGGCGCGGGTGCCGGTGCTCGACCGTCTGGTCGCCTGCGTGATCAGCGTGCTGCGCGCGGCACCCGCCGTGACGCTCGGGCTGCTGGTGTTCTTCGCCCTGCCCGGCCTCGGCATTCCGATCGGCCCGGTGGCGGCGGCGATCGTCACGCTCAGCCTGTCGACCACCGCGTTCAACTGCGAGATCTGGCGCGGCGCGCTGATGGATTTCCCGCGCGATCAGATCGACGCCGCGCTGTCGGTCGGCATGCCCGCCCCGCTGCGCCTGCGCCGCATCGTGCTGCCGCAGATCGCGCGCAGCGCGATGCCGGCGCTGGTCAACGAGATGACGCTGCTGATCAAGGCGAGCCCCGCGGTCGCGGTGGTGGGGGTGGTCGACATCACCCGCGCCGCGGTGCGGATCGGCGCGGAGACCTATCGCCCGCTGCCGCCCTTCCTGGCGGCGCTGGTGCTCTACAGCCTGGTGGTGTTCGTCTTCGTGCTGGCGCAGCGGCTTCTGGAACGGCGCGGCCGGAGGGGGCAGCATCTTCGCCCCGGCCACCGCGCATGATCGGCCAGTTCGCGACCGTCTGGCAGGCGCGCCAGGAGCTGATCGACGGGTTCCTGGTGACGCTGTGGCTGTCGGTGCTCTCCGCGGTGGCGGCCCTGGTGCTGGGCGCCCTGGTCGCGACCCTGCTGATGTCGCGCCGCCCGGCCCTCGCGCGCATCACCGGCGTGCTGGTGGACAGCATGCGCTGCGTGCCGTTCCTGCTGTTCGCCTATATCGTCTATTACGGCCTGCCCTCGCTCGGCCTGCGGCTCGACAACTGGAGCTCGGGGCTGCTCGCGCTGATCGCCTACAACACCGCCTACATGGCCGAATTGCTGCGCGGCGCCTGGCGTGGCCTGCCGGCCGAGACGATCGAGGCGGGCCATGCCTTCGGCTTCCACGGCATGGGGCTGCTGCGCCGGGTGATCCTGCCGCCGGTGGTCCTGTCCGCCGCGCCGATGCTCGGCAACCAGGTCATCCAGATCATCAAGGACAGCGCCTTCCTGACCATCATCGCAGTCGAGGAGCTCACCCACGCCGCCACCGCCATCCAGGCGATGTATTACGTGCCCTTCGCCTCGTTCCTCTCCGCCCTGCTGCTGTACTGGGTGCTGTGCTTCGGGATCGAGCGGATCGTCGCGGTCATCGGCCGCCGCGCGGAGCGGCTGC
>DAICZL010000783.1 GCA_027311165.1 bacterium | reverse complement strand
GAATTCTGCCGTGCGGTCTTGCATTTCGTTGTATCCGGTTGGATATTGCGCGGCAGAACCGCCACAGGGAGGGCAGGCGCCATGGTCGACAAGGTGCTGAGCGAGGTCGCGAAGCAGATCGCGATCCGGCCGCAATACGACAATTTCATCGGCGGCAAATGGGTGGCCCCGGTCGGGGGCCGGTATTTCGACAATATCTCGCCGATCAACGGCGCGGTGATCTGCCAGGTGGCGCGTTCCACCGCCGAGGACATCGAGCTCGCGCTGGACGCCGCCCACGCGGCCGCCGGCGCCTGGGGACGCCGCCCGGCCGCCGAGCGCGCGCGCATCCTGAACCGCATCGCCGACCGGATCGAGGAGCGGCTGCCGCTGCTCGCCATGGTCGAGGCGATCGACAACGGCAAGCCGATCCGCGAGACCACCGCCGCCGACCTGCCGCTCGCGGTCGATCACTTCCGCTATTTCGCCGGCTGCATCCGCGCCCAGGAAGGCAGCCTGTCGGAGATCGATCCGGACACGGTGGCCTATCACTTCCACGAGCCGCTCGGCGTGGTCGCACAGATCATCCCGTGGAACTTCCCGCTGCTGATGGCGGTCTGGAAGCTCGCCCCGGCGCTGGCCGCCGGCAACGCCGTGGTGCTGAAGCCGGCCGAACAGACGCCCATGGCGATCATGGTGCTGATGGACGTTCTGGCCGACATCCTGCCCCCGGGCGTGGTCAACGTGGTCAACGGCTTCGGCGTCGAGGCCGGCAAGCCGCTGGCGCAGAGCAAGCGCGTCGCCAAGGTGGCCTTCACCGGCGAGACCACGACGGGGCGGCTGATCATGCAGTACGCCGCGGAGAACATCATCCCGGTCACGCTCGAGCTCGGCGGCAAGTCGCCCAACATCTTCTTCGCCGACGTCATGGCCGAGGACGATGATTTCCTGGACAAGGCGCTGGAAGGCTTCGCCATGTTCGCGCTGAACCAGGGCGAGGTGTGCACCTGCCCCTCGCGTGCCCTGGTGCAGCGCAGCATCTATGACCGGTTCATGGAGCGGGCCATCGCCCGGGTGCGGCGGATCCGGCAGGGCAACCCGCTGGACGCCGAGACCATGATCGGCGCCCAGGCCTCCAACGACCAGCTCGAGAAGATCCTGTCCTATCTCGATATCGGCCGCCAGGAGGGGGCGAAGGTGCTCACCGGCGGCAAGCGCGCCGAGCTCGGCGGGGATCTCGCCGGCGGGTTCTACGTGGAACCCACGGTGTTCGAGGGCCACAACAAGATGCGCATCTTCCAGGAGGAGATCTTCGGCCCGGTGCTGTCGGTGACGACCTTCGACACCGAGGAGGAGGCGCTGGCGATCGCCAACGACACGCTGTACGGCCTGGGTGCCGGCGTCTGGAGCCGTAACGGCGCCCGCGCCTACCGGCTCGGCCGGGCAATCAAGGCCGGGCGGGTCTGGACCAATTGCTATCACCTGTATCCGGCGCACGCCGCCTTCGGCGGCTACAAGGCCTCCGGCATCGGGCGGGAGAACCACAAGATGATGCTCGGCCACTATCAGCAGACCAAGAATCTGTTGGTCAGCTACAGCCCGAAGGCGCTTGGTTTCTTCTGATCGGACCGGCAAGCGGGCGGGGCGCGCAGCCTCGCCCGCTTGCCGTTAGTGTCCTGCCCTCGAAGTTCGCGGTTCCTCACCGCGAACTTCGGGGATAAGCAGGCCACTGAAAACAAAGAGCTGGTGTCCCGGTTCCGACCACATTTCAATGCTGCGAATTTCGGAATCGGGACACTAGAGCAATGTCCGATCAGATGGAATCATCTGATCGGATAAAGTTACGCCGTAGAACAATAAGC
Organism: bacterium; assembly: GCA_027311165.1. Classification (GTDB taxonomy): domain Bacteria; phylum Pseudomonadota; class Alphaproteobacteria; order Acetobacterales; family Acetobacteraceae; genus DAICZL01. The sequence continues at coordinate 4,785 of DAICZL010000783.1, read as the reverse complement.
AAGAGCGATGGTCGATCGTCGATCAGATCGGCTGCCGCTCAAGGGCCCGCGTTCCGCAAGGAGACGAGAGATGATCGCCCAGGCGGAGATTTCACGGGTGGTGGCAACCGAAGCGGCCGCCGCGCTGATCGGGCGGCTGCGCGCCATCCATGGCGAGCTGCTTTTTCATCAGTCCGGCGGCTGCTGCGACGGCAGTGCGCCGATGTGCTTTCCGGCGGAAGAATTCCGTGTCGGCGCGCAGGACGTGCAGCTGGGCGAGATCGCCGGCTGCCCGTTCTATATCGGCGCTGCCCAGTTCGAATACTGGCAGCATACCCAGCTGATCATCGATGTGGTGCCGGGCCGCGGTTCCGGATTTTCGGTGGAGGCGCCGGAGGGCCTGCGGTTTCTGACCCGCTCGCGGCTGTTCACCGACGCGGAAGATACGGCATTGCGCGCCGCCGGCCCGCCACCGCGCGGGGATGAGATGGCGGCAGGAGCGGGGGCGGCCCGACCCGACGCCGGTTGAGGCAGATAGCGCACGGCGCCGGGCCAGGGCCGTTGCGGGGCGGAACGGGCGAGACAAAGGGCCACGCGGCCGCCCGGCACCGGATGTCACGGCGCCGCCTGCGTCTTGGCCTCGTCGGCGGCACGCCAGAGATACCAGGCCGCCATCGAGCGGTGCGGCGCCCAGGCTAGGCCGATCTCGGCCAGTTGCCGGGGCTTCACCTGCGCATCATGGCCGTTGATCAGCCGCCAGCCCTCGCGCACGCCGAAATCGTCCACCGGCAGCACATCGGGCCGGCCCAGGGTGAAAATCAGCAGCATCTCCACCGTCCAGCGCCCGACCCCGCGGATGCTGGTCAGCCGTTCGACCAGCGCCTCGTCGGACAGCCGCGCAGCCGCCCGCCGGCCAGGCACGGTGCCGTCCAACGCTTTGCCGCACAGATCCCGGATCGCCGCGATCTTGCTCCCCGACAGGCCACAGCCGCGCAACTCGGCATCGGACCGCGCCAGGATCCGCGCGGGATCGGGAAATTCCCCTGCCGGGAACAGCGCCAGGAACCGCCCCAGGATCGCCTCGGCGGCGCGGGCATGCAGCTGCTGGTGGGAAATGGCGCGCAACAGCGCCTCGAACGGTTCGCGCGGTTCGGGCGCCAGCCGGCACGGACCGACCCGGCGGATCAGCCCCGCCAGCGCCTCGTCACGGACCAGGTGGCGGATCGCGATGCGGCTCATCGACCGATGCTCCTGCAAGCAGGCTGACAAGCCCTGTTAGACCCTGCGGCCCGCCGTGAGAAGCGCCGACCCCGGCCTGTGCGCCACCGATGCGGCAGGACACCGCTTCCCCTATACTGGTGTCTCGCAACGTCCGGGGAATGCAGAAGGATGGACCATACGGGGCTCGACATGACGGGGCTCGACAAGACCGGGGCCAATTTCGCGCCGCTCACGCCGATCGACTTCATCGAGCGCGCCGCCCATGTCTTCCCCGACCGGCTGTCGATCGTGCACGGCGCGGTCCGCGCCAGCTGGTCCGAGACCTATGCCCGCTGCCGCCGCCTGGCCTCGGCGCTGGCCCGCCACGGCATCGGCCCCGGAGACGTGGTCGCGGTGATGTCTCCCAACACGCCGGCGATGGTCGAGGCGCATTTCGGCGTGCCGATGGCCGGGGCGATCCTGAACACGCTGAACACCAGGCTCGATGCGCCGACCCTCGCCTTCATGCTGCGCCATGGCGGGGCGCGGGTGCTGCTGACCGACACCGAATACGCCCCGACGATCGGCGCGGCGCTGGCGCTGCTGGAGGACCGGCCGCTGGTCATCGACATCGAGGACGCGGCGATGCCGGACGGAACGCGGCTCGGCGCGCTCACCTACGAGGCGTTCCTGGCCGGCGGCGATCCCGCATTCGTCTGGCAGCCACCTGCGGACGAGTGGGACGCGATCGCGCTCAACTACACCTCGGGCACCACCGGCGATCCCAAGGGCGTGGTGGTGCATCATCGCGGCGCCTATCTGAACGCCGTGTCCAACATCGTCTGCTGGTCGATGCCGCAGCATCCCGTCTATCTCTGGACATTGCCGCTGTTTCATTGCAACGGCTGGGGCTTCCCCTGGACCATCGCCGCGATGGCCGGGGTGAATGTGTGCCTGCGCCGGGTGGATGCCGAGGGCATGCTGGGCGCCATCCGTGCCCATGGCGTCACCCATATGTGCGGCGCGCCGATCGTCTACGCCATGCTGGCCAACGCCCCGGAGGCGCTGCGGGCGGGCATCGCCCACAAGGTGCACGGCCAGATCGCCGCCGCCGCCCCGCCAGCCTCGCTGATCGAGGCGATGGACCGCCTGGGCTTCGACATCACCCATGTCTACGGCCTGACCGAGACCTACGGCCCCGCGGGCGTCTGCGCCAAGCACGTGGAATGGGACGCGCTGTCCTTGCCCGAGCGCGCCGAACGCAACAGCCGCCAGGGCGTGCGGATGCCGATGCAGCAGGCGATGGCGGTGCTGGACCCCGAGACGATGGCCCCGGTGCCCTGGGACGGGGAGACGATGGGCGAGATCATGTTCCGCGGCAACATGACCATGCGCGGCTATCTGAAGAACCCCGGCGCCACCGCGCGCGCCTTCGCCGGCGGCTGGTTCCACAGCGGCGACCTGGCGGTGACCCATCCGGACGGCTACGTGAAAATCAAGGACCGCTCGAAGGACATCATCATCTCGGGCGGGGAGAACATCTCCTCGCTGGAAGTCGAGGACGTACTGTACCGCCACCCGGCGGTGCAGGTGGCCGCGGTGGTGGCCAGGCCCGACGAGACCTGGGGCGAGCCGCCCTGCGCCTTCATCGAGCTTCGTCCGGGCGCGGTGGTGACCGAGGCCGAGATCATCGGCTTCTGCCGCGAGCATCTGGCGCGCTTCAAGGTGCCCAAGCGGGTGATCTTCCGCGAGATCCCCAAAACCTCGACCGGCAAGCTCCAGAAATTCATCCTCCGCGACGCCGCCAGGGAGCTGTGAGATGACCCACTACCTGCCCCCCCTGCGCGAGCTGCGCTTCGTGCTGCACGAGCTGATCGGGCTCGACCGGATCGCGGCGCTGCCGGGCTGCGAGGCGGTCGGCCCGGAGCTGGTGGATGCGGTGCTGGACGAGGCCGGCCGCTTCGCCGCCGAGGTGCTCGCCCCGCTCAACCAGTCCGGCGACCGCGCCGGCGCACGCTGGCAGGACGGCGCCGTCCGCATGCCCGAGGGGTTCCGCGAGGCCTACGGGAAATTCGTCGCCGCCGGCTGGAACGGCCTTTCCTGCGACCCCGCTTTCGGCGGCCAGGGCCTGCCCGGGGTCATCGCCGCCGCGGTCGAGGAGATGTGGCAATCGGCCAATCTGTCCTTCGGTCTGTGCCCGCTGCTGACCCGCGGCGCGATCGAGGCGCTCAGCCTCGCCGGCAGCGATGCGCAGAAGGCGATGTACCTGCCGAAGCTGGTCAGCGGGGAATGGACCGGCACGATGAACCTGACCGAGCCGCAGGCGGGATCGGACCTGTCCGCCGTGCGCACCCGCGCGGTGCCCGACGGCACGCGATACCGGATCACCGGATCGAAGATCTACATCACCTATGGCGAGCACGACCTGACCGACAACATCGTCCATCTGGTGCTGGCCCGCCTGCCCGACGCGCCCGAGGGGGTGAAGGGCATCTCGCTGTTCGTGGTGCCGAAATTCCTGGTCGATCCGGACGGGTCGCCGGGGACGCGCAACGACATCCGCTGCGTCTCGATCGAGCACAAGCTCGGCATCCATGCGAGCCCGACCGCGGTGCTCGCCTATGGCGATGAGGGCGGCGCGATCGGCGAGCTGGTGGGCGAGCCCCATCGCGGGCTGGAATACATGTTCATCATGATGAACCTCGCCCGTCTCGCGGTCGGGCTGCAGGGGGTCGCGATCGCCGAGCGTGCTTACCAGCAGGCGCTCGCCCATGCCGAGACCCGCGTGCAGGGCACCGAGACCGGGACGCGCGGGGGCGCGCGGGTGCCGATCATCCGCCACCCGGACGTGGCGCGGATGCTGCTCGGGATGAAGGCGCAGACCGAGGCGATGCGGGCGCTGGCCTTCGTCACCGCCGCCGCGCTCGATCTCGCCGCGCGCCACCCCGACCCCGCGGAGCGGGCAGCCGAGCAGGGCTTCGCGGAGCTGATGATCCCGGTGGTGAAAGGCTGGTGCACCGAGGCCGCGCAGCGCGTCGCCTCCGCGGGGGTGCAGGTGCATGGCGGCATGGGCTTCATCGAGGACACCGGCGCCGCGCAGCATTATCGCGATGCCCGCATCCTGACGATCTACGAGGGCACCACCGGCATTCAGGCCAACGACCTGCTCGGCCGCAAGATCGCCCGGGACGGCGGGCGGGCGGCGCGGGCGGCGATCCTGCGCATGCGCGAGACGCAGCTGGCGCTGGGGCCGGTCGACGGCGAGGATTTCGCGGCGATCCGCCGCGGCCTGGCCGCCGGCGTCTCGGCGCTGGAACAGGCGGTGGAGTGGGTGCTCGCGACCCACAAGCAGGACCCGCGCGCAACCGCCGCGGTGGCGGTGCCGCTGCTGGAACTGTTCGGCCTGGTCGCCGGCGGCTGGCAGATGGGGCGCGCGGCCCTCGCGGCGCTGGCCAGCCTCGCCCATGGCGGCAACGAGGACCGGGCGGAGCATCAGGCGCGGATCGCGACCACCCGGTTCTATGCCGAGCATCTGCTGACCGGCGCGGCGGGACTGGCACAGACGGTGCTGGCCGGGGCCGGGTCGGTGCTGGCGCTGGAGGCTGC
>DAICZL010000781.1 GCA_027311165.1 bacterium | reverse complement strand
CCGCTGGCGATCGGCCTGACCGTGAATCGACAGCGCCCGGCCAGGGCGGCGCGCCTGCTGCCGATCGTCTCGATCCTCGCCAAAGCGGGATTGGCGTTGGGCGCGATCGCGCTGCTGGCGCTGCACGGGCGCTCCCTGCTCGGAACCTTCGGCTCCGGCGCGATCGTCGCCTCGGTCGCGCTCGCCGCCGGAACGCTGCTGGCGGGCTGGCTGATGGCCGGCTCCGACAAGACGGCGCGGCCGGTGCTCATGCTCGCGACGGGCGCGCGCAACATCCCCGCCGCGCTGGTGGTGGCGGAGCAGAATTTCGAAGACCCGAATGTCCTGGTGATGTGCCTTCTGTTCGCCTTCGTCTCGGTCGCCGGCCTGTTAGCCGCCGCCCGCCTGCTCGGCCGGGGATCGGCGCCGGCGTCCCGCGACGCGCCTTCGGAGCGTTGATACATGAGCTTCGCCCTGCGCGACCGGATGAGAGAGCTGGCGCCCGAGCGCTCCGGCCTGAAGTCGGACTTCATCGCCGCCCTCACCTTCGCCATCGTGAGCGTGCCGCAAGCCATGGCCCATTCCGTTCTGGCGGCGGTCAATCCGATCCTGGGCATCTATACGCTGGTCGTCGCGGTTCCGATCGCCGCCTTCTTCACGAGTGCGGTCTTCATGAACGTCTCGACCACGGGCGCGCTTTCGATCGTCGTCGGCAATGAGCTTCGTTCGGTTGGGCTGGACGACAAGGTTGCGGCGCTCACGACGCTGGTGGCGCTTGTCGGCCTGTTCCAGGCGCTCGCCGGGTTCCTGCGCCTCGGCAAGGTTTTGCGCTTCGTCTCCGACGCCGTGATGACCGGATTCCTGAACGGCGTCGCCGTGCTCATTATTCTCGGCCAGCTTGGCGCGCTGACAGGTTTTCGCAGCTCTTACGCCAGCACTGTCGCACAGGCGCTGGATTTGCTGCTCCGACTGGGCCAGATCGACGCCCCGACCACCGTCATCGGCGCGTTCGCGATGGGCTTGATCCTAATTCTGCTCAGGACGCGCCTCAGCAAATTCGCGTTCGTGCTGGCGATCGCATTGGCCGGCCTGGCGCTGGCCGTTCTCTCGCACCTGGGTTCAAACCTGGGGCTCGACTGGAGCTCAGTGCGAATCGTGCGCGACATTGCCGAAATTCCCCGCGATTTGCCTCGGTTCTCCCTGCCCAGGCTGGACTATCTGGCGCCCTTGCTGCTTCCGGCGCTGTCCGTCGCCATCATCGGCCTCGTCCAGGGCGCAGGCGTCAGTCAAGCCTATCCGAATCCGGACGGTAAATATCCCGACGTCTCCGAGGATTTCTTCGGCCAGGGCGTCGCGAACCTCGCCACAAGCCTGATCAGCGGGCTACCCGCCGGCGGCTCGATTTCGGGAACGGTCCTCATCGCCAGCGCGGGCGCCCGCTCGCGCTGGACCAATATTCTGGCCGGCTTGCTGGTCGTTCTTGTGGTCCTGCTCGCGGCCCCGTTCGCCGAACGCACGCCAATGCCGGCGCTCGCCGCGCTCCTGATCGTCGCGGGCTATCAGGGCTTGCGCCTTCAGGCCGCGCAAATGATCTGGCGCACGAGCCGGGGTTCGGCCGCGGCGATGATCCTGACTTTTCTGGCCACTCTGTTCATGCCGCTGCACTACGCCGTGCTGCTGGGCATCGTGTTCAGCATCGCGCTTCACGCGATCGGCTGGGCGAACCAGGCGAAAATCACCGAGCTTGCCCTTGTTCCTGGCGGCTTCCCGGAGCAACGCGATCCACCCGAGGTTTTGCCGAGCAATCAGTTCACCGCCTTGTATGTCTCCGGCAGCCTGTTTTTCGCGGCGGCCAAATCGCTCGAAAAGACCTTGCCCAAGGCGGACAATGCGCGCAACGCCGTGGTCGCCCTGATCCTGCGCGGCCATCCGGAGGTCGGAGCCACATTCTTCAATGTGCTGCAACGCTATTCCGCGACGCTGCGGGCCAATGGCGGCAAGCTCATGCTCGTCGCAGTGGACGAGCAGGTGTATGATCAACTGGCGCGCACCGGCCTGCTCAAGACGATCGGAGAGCAGAATGTCTATCGGACGACGCCGCGCATTGGAGAAGCTCTGAATGACGCCATGACGGCGGCGCAGATATGGATCAACCAGAGAACCGCCTGATGTCGTCCTATATCGGCGCGCGACAAAACCTCGATCACCGCCGCATCTGCCGTTCACCGAAATGTTCTGTCCTCATGAACCTGACAATGGCGGCTTTCGGACACAGGAAATGAAGCCCGCAGAACCCAGCGAATGACGGCTCGGGGTCAACTTGGGTCAGCCGCCACATCATAGGAATGACCGCTTCCAATTTATGGCGAGCCGATCACGGCAACGTGCCGACCGTCTCATTCGGGTCGGATTCGGTCCGTCGTCAGTTGATATGCTCGCAGTTTCATCCTGAGCGGCGCACCATTTGCGCGCTTTGGCGCGCTCTCCTATCCAAGCTCTCTCGCAGGCGTTCGATGAAGCGCTGGTTGCGGGGTGCTGTTCGCGGTTAGCGCCGAGGCTGCAGAAATCCCGAATTCCGCATCGCGCATTGGCGATAGCTTTGATATCGCGCGACAAACCGGCGGCCTTGTTGGAGCCGGCGGAATTGCGGCGCTCGATTTCCGTCTCGACCCCGCGCCAGACTGCCTCTGTGCGGCGTGACCGCCTGGCTCCCAAAGTGCTGAAGCATGGCCCGCGCGCGCTCGGATCGAGCCTCACCCTGATGCTACCCTTGCTCACGTCGGCGGATATGTGCAAGCGACGTTCTCAACAGAAAAATTGGCTGTTGGCCTTTTTGTTGGCCGCGGGATTTTCAACACAGACATTTTTTCAATATTTATCATGAAGTTATGAGGTATCTGTGATGACGCCCCTGCACCATTCCTCTTTCTCCGCATGTCGTCCAGGCCATCGCATGTCATCGCGTCTGGCATTGAATGCACTGTGTTCTGTCGGATTTTCAGGCCTTCCGCCGGCGCCGGCCACGCTCACGAGGAACCGCGGTCCGCGGGTCGATCCGGCCGGCCCCGACCCCGGCGCCCGGCCGATCGCGGACATCACCCCGGCGGCAATCCTCGCTCTGCTACAGGGTTCGAGCGCAGCGCGCGCCGCGGGACGGCGCGGTGGCTGCGCTGCGTGATCGGCACTGTGCGCCGGCGCGCTGTCGCCACCCTGCGGGCCAGGGACGATCCGACGCTTCCGCTGCGCGGGCCCAGAAGGCGCCCAAGCCGCGGCACCGGGCCGCGATCACCGACGAGAAGTGCCCCGCAGCGCTGCCGGCGGCGATCGGCGCCTGGGACGGCTGGCCGACGCTGCGGTGCGCTCTTCAGTTCGCGGCGCTGACCTTCGCCCGGCCTGGCGAGGTCCGCGGCGCCACATGGCCGGAAACCGACGTGGCGAGGGCGTCTGGCGCATCGCCGGCAGGCGCATCTTGTGAAGCGGCGTCATGGGCCGGATCTCGGATACGGTGCAACGCGCCCCCAGCGCCGCAGCTCGATCGTGAGCGGATGCCCGGCGTCACTCGAAGCGCTCGCCGATACCGCAGACGCTGGAATAGAATTTCCCTCCATCCGGTCCCGCCGCCGCTTCGGTCTCCGTCTGCAGAAATATCTTATCTGGTTGACTTCAACCGCGATGGAATTGCTCGTCTGAACAACGGGCTGGAGCGCGAGCGGACCGCACATCCGATAGAACGGGGTCCAATCGCGCTCTGGACCGGTGCCCGATCCGATAGACGATCGGCCACCGCTCTTACTCTCTGTTTTAGCGAGCAACTTCATCCGATCAGATTAATCCATCTGATCGGATGTTGCTCTGGACCGGTGCCCGATCTGATAGACGATCGGTCACCGCTCTTACTCTCTGTTTTAGTGAGCAACTTCATCTGATCAGATGAGTCCCTCTGATCGGATGTTGCGCTAGCCGCCGGATCCGCCCCGGCTGATCGCCGCCGCCCGCCGCAATGCGCCGGCCATCGCCGTTTCCGTCGGTGGCCGGCAGCCGATCCGCGCCAGCACCGAGGCATCGACACAGCACACCGCATCGCCGCATCGATCCGCCAGATGGTGCGCCAGCGTCTGGACCCCGCCGGCTGCGGCACTCTCGACCCCGTGATAGTGAAAGCCCTGCAGCGGCGGCGTGGCGCTGGTCTTCAACACCCGGACCCGCCGTGCCCGCAGCGCCGCGATGAAGCGGGCCAGTTCCCCGTCCTGCGCCGGATCGGGCAGGTGCAGGACCGCCGCCGGCTGGTCTCGCCGGAGTTCGACCGTCGTCACCGTCGCCGCGGTCCAGACCTGCACCGGGGTGATCCAGTCTGCCGGCCAGGGCATCCGCCAGCTGGCGAGGGCGGGGAAGCTGCGCCCGAGCAGCGTCGCCAGCACCAGGTTCAGCCGCGCATAGCGCAGGTTGTAGGCGGTGGCGAACAGCACCGCCGCCCCGTCGACGTCGCGCTGCAGCGACTGCACGTTGAAATGTCGCGTGGGCGACGGCGGGGCTGGTCTGGGCCGCACGGTGCGGATGTGCCTTCCGATGCCGCGCGTGTACAGCATCCACGGCGCATGGTCGCGCAGACGCACCGCGCGCAGATCGGGAAAGGAGCGCAGCAGCAACCCGGCCGTGCCGAGCGCCCCGGTCGCCAGCAGGATGTGTCGGGCGAAGACGGTGCTGCCATCGGACAGCCGCGCCCCCCAGCCCCCCTCTGCGGCCACCAGCGCCTCTGCCCGTGCCGTGATCAGGGTGGCGCCATGTGCGGCCACCAGGCGGGTGATCAGCGCCCGGATCGCCAGCAGCCCGGCCCGGGGGTCCTCTTTGGTGCCGACCAGCAGCCGCGGGCTGGCCGCCAGGTAGTCGCTGATCCCGGCCTCCCGGGCGCCGTGCGGACCGTTGGCCTCGTCCAACCGGCAGGCGGCCTCGATCCTGGCGCAAGCGTCCTGGTAGTCCTGGTAGCGCGCGAAGGCCTCGCGCGGCCAGGGTTCGGCCTCGGCATAGCGGACGAATTGCTGACCCCAGTAATTGCCGAGCCCCCCGGTCGCCGCGGTGGCGAAGGCCGGTCGCTTCTCTCCGGCGATGGCGATCGGGTCGGCGAGGCCAGGGGCTTCGCCCTGCGCCTCGGCCTCGGTGCGGATCTTGGGGTGGACATCGGCGCGGTGCACCCTGGCGTCGGAGACGGCGCCGGTGACCACCCCGATCCGCCTCCCCCGGCCGAGCCCGATCAGCGCCGCCGCGGCGGCCGGCCCGGCACCCAGCACCAGCACGTCGAACAGGTCTGCCATGTCGGTCCTTCCGCGTACCGCCGGCGCCCCTGGCCGGCCCGGCCTCAGAATGCGCGCAGAGTGAGGCCGATCCTGGCCAGGCTGGCATCGGTCTCCATCGGTTGCAGCGCCACCAGCCCGGCCACCCGCTCATGGAGGTTGGCGAACAGGCCGAACCGCGCGGCGAGGCCGAGCGCGCCCAGCGTCACCGCCCCCAGCCCCGGCACCAGGATCGGCGCGGGCAGCCCTTCCCGCGCCGCCACGCGGCGGCAGAACCCGGCGAAATCGAGCGGCGTCACGGCGCCGAGGCAGACCGTCCCGCCGGCCCCGGGACCCGCCAGGCGCCGCAATCCGGTGACCAGATCCGCGACATGGATCGGCTGGATGCAGGGCCTGGTGCCCAGGTCCGGAAGGATCCGGACCGATCTGACCAGCCGGATCGCGGTGCCATACACGCCGGTGCCGGCTTCGTCATAGACCAGGCCGGGGCGCACGATCACCTCCTGCGGCCGGGTCAGGCGCTGCTCGATCGCGTATTTGGACCGGCCATAGGCGTTGCGGGCCTGCGGCGAGGCGGACTGGCTGGAGAGGAAGACGAACCGGACCGCCGGGGCCTCCCGGCATTGCGCGATCAGCCGTTCGGTGCCGGCGATGTCGAGCTGCATGGCCTGGTCGAGGGCCGTATCCGCGGCGATCGTCGCGCAGGCACAATGGATCACCGCATCGAGGCTGCCGGGGGCGACCGGCAGGGGGGCGCCGAGCGACCAGTCGAGGTGGCGCACCCGCGGGCCGGCGGCGACCGGCCGGCGGCCGGCGGTCGTCACCTCCCAGCCATCTTCCAGAAGTCCGGCGACGAGGCTGCGCCCGATGAAGCCGGAACCGCCGGTGACCAGTACGCGACCCATGATCCGCCGCTCTCCATGGCTGCATCAGGGTCGATCTTATGGCATGTTACCTGCCCCGGCGATGGCGGAGCGGAGGCGGGACCGAGGGGGCTGCGTCGCTCTGCGTTGGGGGAGAGGGACCGCCAGCCAGCGTGCCGCGGACCGGCTTTCGGGGCGGGGCTGCGCAGCGAAACGGGGCCGGGTCACGATCCTGGCCGTGCCCCGCGCCGGGCAGCCCTACCCTGGCGGGGCAGCCGCCTTGTCGGGACGTGGGTTGTCGCGCACCGCCGGCGCAGCATATTGCAGGGACCAGCGCAGACCGGGGATCCGCCAGCATGGATATCATCATCGGCCAGAAACCGCCCGCCGCGCCGGGCGCGCCCGCCCCCCC
>DAICZL010000766.1 GCA_027311165.1 bacterium | reverse complement strand
GCGCTGTACCGGGTGGGCTGCCTCGGGCGGATCGTCTCGTTCAGCGAAACCGATGACGGCCGGTTCCTGATCACCCTCCTCGGGGTCAGCCGGTTCCTGGTGGTCGAGGAACTGGAGATGCGGCGCGGCTTTCGCCGGGTGCAGGCGGATTTCACGCGCTTCGCCGAGGACCCCTCGCCCGGCGCGGCATCGGGGGGGATCAGGCGCGAGACCATTCTGACGGAATTGCGCGGCTACTTCGTCCGCAGCGGCTTCGAGGCGAACTGGGATGCGATCCGGCGCATGCCGGATGATATGCTGGTGGTGACCCTGTGCATGGTCTGCCCATTCGCGCCGGCCGAGAAACAGGCGCTGCTGGAAGCCGCCTCGGCCGAGGACCGCGAAACGGCGCTGCTCGCGCTGCTGCAGATGGGCGGCATGGACAGCGATGAGGGGTCCTCCGGCCGGGCGGCGAGTTGAACGGAGACGAGGGCATCATGACCACGCCAGCAGCGCCGGAAACGGCGCCCCCGACCGTGCCGGTCGATCCGCGGCTGCTCGAAATCCTGGTCTGCCCGCTGACCAAGGGGCCACTGGAATATGACCGCCGGCGCGGCGAACTGATCAGCCGGTCGGCGGGGCTCGCCTATCCGGTGCGCGACGGCATCCCGATCATGCTGCCCGAGGAGGCGCGGCCGCTCGAGGAGTAGCTTGGGCTGGGCGCCTGCCTGGGCCGGAGCAAAAGACGAGGTGAGGGCTCTGCCCTCAACCCGCCAGGGACCTGAGGTCCCTGGACCCGCATCCCCTTGGGGGGTACGGGAAGGGGCAGGGGCGGGCGGTGTTTCGGCGCGTCATCGGGACCCCCGACCGGAGTCCGGAAGCGACCCCGCCAGACCGGGCATTCTGGTCGCTTTATCAATGCGATATGGAGTGTCGCGAGGGGTCGTAATTGAAAGCCGATGGCGTAGCCGAACGATGTGCCGAAACGCTCATTGTTTCGATCAGAGAGCCCCAAATCAGACCGGGTCCCACTTGGCCGCCGGTTGACACACCCACTACAATCCAAGATCGCTCAGTGAGGGATGGTCGTCCGGGCGCCGACCAAGTGGCCAGTGGTATTTGCGGTCGCTGTCGCGGATCGGCAAGTCGTTGATGGAGGCGAGCCGGAGGCGCATCAGGCCGTCCGCTTCAAACTCCCAGTTCTCGTTGCCGTAGGAGCGGAACCAGTTGCCGCTGTCGTAGTGCCACTCGTAGGCGAAGCGGACGGCGATCCGGTTCTCGTGAAAGCTCCACAGCTCTTTGATGAGCCGATAGTCGAGCTCACGTAGCCACTTGCGGGTCAGGAACGCCACGATCGTGTCGCGCCCCTGCAGAAACTCGGTGCGGTTGCGCCAGACGCTGTCGACGGAATAGGCGAGGGAGACCTTCGCCGGATCGCGGGAGTTCCAGCCGTCCTCGGCGAGACGGACTTTCTCGGCTGCTGTCTGGGTCGTGAACGGCGGGACGGGCGGGCGTTGGTTGTTCATGACGCTTCTCCGTGTTGGCGGCAGTGGGCGCGGAGCTCGGCGTTCTCTGCCTCGAGCCGGGCCAGGCGGTCACGTAAGGGGCGGATTGCTTCGGCGACTTCGAACTCGGCGAAACGCGGAGTGATATGCTGCCGGCAGTTCCAGTCGAACGCGGCGAGCCTGACCCGGAAGATACGCTCTGGTTTCGCCCGGTATTCGCCGGGGGCCACCTGTTCGGTCAACACCGGGTCGTCGTCAAGCGCCAGGACGTCGATGTGGGCGTAGATCTTCAGCCGCGCCCGGTTGGGATAGTCCATCAGGAACAGGCAGGCGCGATTGTTGGCGGTGAGGTTTCCCGTGCTGATATATTGCCGGTTCCCGCGATAGTCGGCGAAGGCCAGCGTGCGGTCATCGAGCAGTTTCAGGAAGCCGCCCGGCCCACCGCGATGCTGAATGTATGGCCAGCCAGACTCGGAGACCGTCGCTATGTAGAAACTGTCGCGCGCCGCAATAAAACGCGCTTCGTCTGCAGTGAAGCGGTCGAAGGCCCGATCTTTCTGGAGGTTCTGCCAGATGCGGTCGGCACCCATCTTGGCCTGCACCGTCCGCACGCTCGGGGTCGAGGCAATATCGAGAAATCCATAAGGCATGGAGCGCTCCGGTGAGGGACTGGCCGGCGCGCAGGCCGCCGGCCAGTTTCAGGTCAGGGTGCGTCGTCAGCGTGAACGACAGGAAAGTCGATGTCGGTGTCGGCGACGACGTTGAGCAGGTTTGTGAAGACGTTCTCGGCGGTGACTGCAATGATTTCGATGATCTGAGCGTCGGGAAAGCCCGCGTCTCGAACCGCTTGTATTTCGGCGAGAGTGACGTGCCCGCGTTCCTGAACGATCTTGGCCGCAAAGCGCACGGCGGCATCAGCCTTCGCGTCTCCCGACGCACCCTTGCGGTTGAGGGCAATTTCCTCCGGCGTGATCTTGGCGAGATTCAGACCGAGGTAGCTGTGCGCCGAGAGGCAGTAGTCGCAGCCGTTGACCTGCGCAACAGCGAGCGCGATCCGCTCGCGCGTCTTGACGTCGAGGGTCTTGCCGAGCGCGCCGTTGTTGGCGGTGAACCCCTGCAGCGCGGCTGGGCTCTGAGCGATCAGCCGGAACATGTTTGGGACGACGCCAAGCTGCTTGTGCACGGCATCGAGTATTGGCCGCGAAGCGTCGGGGACTGCGTCGCGGGCGGGAATGGCGATACGGGACATGGTGACTTCTCCTTGCGCGGTCAGCCCCGGCGGCTGCCGACGCCCATGAGGTATCCCTTCCCGCAGACAGAGATAATCTTCTATGTTTGAGAACGTACCTCTCAACAGGCAAGATAATGTTAGATCGTCTCGAAGCCATGTCGATGCTGCTCAGCGTGGTCGATACAGGCAGTTTCACGGCAGCCAGCCGACACCGCCGCGTGCCGCTGGCGACACTCAGCCGCAAGGTGAATGAACTCGAAGCGCATCTGGGGACCCGGCTGCTGGTCCGCACCACGCGCCGGGTGGCGCTCACCGACGCGGGCGCAGGCTATGTGGCTTCGGCGCGGCGCATCCTGGAGGCGATCGACGAAACGGAGCGGACCGCCGCGGGAGAGTTTCATGCACCACGGGGAGAATTGCTGATCACCGCGCCGGTGTTCTTCGGGCGCCTGCATCTACTACCGATCGTCGCGGCGTTCCTCGCGTCGTACCCGGAAATCACTGTCCGACTGCTGTTTTCGGATCGGAATCTCCAGTTCGTGGAGGACCATGTTGATGTCGCCGTCCGGATCGGGCGGCTGCCGGACAGCGCGCTGGTCGCGACAAGTGTCGGAACGATGCGAACGGTCGTATGCGCAAGCCCGAAGCTGATTGCTGCTCATGGAGAGCCCCGCCAGCCCGGGGAAGTAGCCAGCTTGCCTTGTGTCAACTTCGAGGTTCTGTCGCCGGGCTCCGCTTGGTGGTTCCGGTCGGGCGGCGGGGAGAACATCATGGAGGTGCCGGTGGCGGCGCGCCTTTCGGTCACTACGGCTGAAGCCGCCGTATGCGCCGCGGCGGACGGCGTGGGCGCCACGCGCGTGCTTCACTACCAGTGTGCCGAATTGGTCCGGAAAGGGTCGCTCAGGATCGTGTTGAAGGAGTTCGAGGTCGAGCCGATGCCAGTTCACCTGGTGCACGCCGGCGGGCCGCTTGCATCGAAGGTTCGCGTGTTTCTCGATTTCGCCCGGGAGCGCTTGAGGGATCGACTGAGGTCGCTCTGATTTGTTCGCGACCAACACCGGAGATTGGGAAATGCGGCACGTGGCATCCGAGGCATGGCGGCATCAGCCAGGATGACGCGCCGGCGTAATCTTTCCTGTGTCTATAAACTGGCGGTGCCGCACCATCCTGCGTCCGGCACCCCAGCCGCGACGGCTGCCGCTTTGCGCGCCGAGCGCCAATCATAGAGCAGGCTCTCCGATATCCCGTGGCGTGGCGCTCCCAGACGAACCTCGCCGCCTTCGGCATCGATCTCGGCCAATAGCGCGGCCCTCTCCTGCGCGCCCCAAATCAGACGGGGTCCCACTCGGCGGCGGCCGGTGATCTGCCCTCAACCCGCCAGGGACCTGAGGACCCTGAACCCGCATGCCCCGGGGGGTACCCCCCAACGACAGGGGTCTGGGGCCAAGGCCCC
>DAICZL010000761.1 GCA_027311165.1 bacterium | reverse complement strand
GGATGCCCCCGCCCCCGCCGTGCCGGCACCCGCCGCGCCGGCCACGGCTGCGCCGGCCCGGGATACGGCGGCCCGGGATACGGCGGCGGGGGGTGATGTCTTCACCGTCGCGCTTGGCGAGATCACCGACCAGAAGGCGGTGTTCGCGACGGTGGAAAGCCCCAACGTGGTGCCGGCCCGCACCCGCATCGGCGGCACCGTCGCCAGCCTGTCGGTGCATTACGGCGATGCGGTCACGCAGGTCCAGGTGATCGCCGTGGTGGCCGACGAGAAGCTGCTCCTGCAGGTCAATTCGCTCGACGCGCAGATCGCCGGGCTCGAATCCCAGCTGGCGCAGATGCAGGCCGACCAGGCCCGCGCCGATACGCTGCTGCGCCAGGGCTTCGGACCGCGCACCACCGCCGAGCAGGCCCATACCGCGGTCGAGGTCGCACTCGCGGCGATCCGTGCCCGCACCGCCGAGCGCGATGTCGCCCGCCAGAGCATGACCGAGGGCCAGGTGCTGGCCCCGCTCGCCGGGCGGGTGCTGCAGGTGCCGGCGGCGGGCGGGGGGGTGGTGCTGCCGGGCGAGACCATCGCGACCATCGCCGATCAGCCCTATCGCCTGCGCCTGCGCGTGCCCGAGCGCCACGCGGCCTTCATCAAGGTCGGCGACACCGTCCGCATCGATGGCCACCAGCTGGGGATCGCGGCCCCCGAACAGGGACGGATCACGCTGATCTATCCGCAGATCGAGGAAGGCCGGGTGATTGCCGATGTGACCACGGGCGACCTCGGCACCTATTTCGTGGGCGATCGGGTGCGGGTCTGGATCGGCGCCGGCATGCGCCCGGGCTATGTCATTCCCGGCGGGTTCCTCCTGAGCCGCTTCGGCCTCGACTATGTGCGGGTGCGGAAATCCGACGGCCGGGTGGTGGATGTGCCGGTGCAGGCCGGACAGCCGCATCCGGAAGCAGGGGTGGCGCAGGCGATCGAGATCCTGTCCGGTCTCGCCGCCGGCGATGTGCTGGTCCGGCCGTGACCGCGGGCCCCGCCTCGCCCAGGCTCGGCCTGTCCGGGCGGCTCACGCGCGCGGCGATCGGCTCGAAGATCACCCCGCTGTTCCTGCTCGCGGCCCTCGCCGTCGGGATGGTGGCGCTGCTCACCATCCCGCGCGAGGAGGAGCCGCAGATCAGCGTGCCGATGGTCGATATCATCGTCTCGGCCAACGGGCTGAAGGCGCCCGATGCCACCCAGCTCGTGACCAAGCCGCTGGAGGCGATCGTCAAGGCGATCCGGGGTGTCGAGCATGTCTACAGCCAGACCCGCGATGCCCAGGTGATGGTCACCGCCCGCTTCCTCGTCGGCACCGACGAGGACGACGCGGTGCTGCGGGTCAATGACCGGATCCGCGCCAATTTCGACCGCATCCCGGTGGGCATCCCCGAGCCGCTGATCGTGGGCCACGGCATCAACGATGTCGCGGTGGTGGTGCTGACCCTCTCGCCGCGCCCCGCGGCGGCGGCGCGCTGGACCGACAAGGACGTGTTCGATCTCGCGGTGAAGCTGCAGACCGAGATGGTGAAGGTCGACGACATCGGCACCAGCTTCATCGCCGGCACCAGCCCCGAGCAGATCCGCGTCGAGCCCGACCCCGAGAAGCTGTCGCTGTTCGGGGTCACGCTGCAGCAGCTGATCGCCAAGGTGCGCGATGCCAACCGCTCCTTCGTCGCCGGCGCGGTGCGCGATGCCGGGGTGAGCCGGGTGCTCTCGGCCGGCCAGACGCTGCGCGGCGTGCCCGATATCGGCCTGCTGCTGCTCACCACCCGCGACGGCCGGCCGGTCTATGTGCGCGATGTCGCGAAGGTGCTGGTGGGGCCGAGCACCGCCGAGACGCGGGTGTGGAACTTCGCCCCGCCCGCTTCGGGCGGGGCGGATGCCGCCTGGAACCGGGCGCCGGCGGCGAGCCTCGCACTCGCCAAGCGCGCCGGGGCCAATGCGGTGACGGTTTCGCGCGCCATCGTCGAGAGGCTGGCCTCGCTCGAGGGCAGGCTGATCCCGTCCGATATCCAGGTCGAGGTCACCCGCGATTACGGCCGCACCGCCAACGACAAGGCGAACGAGCTGCTGTTTCATCTCGGTCTCGCGACCGTCTCGATCGTGGTGCTGATCGCCTTCGCGATCGGCTGGCGCGAGGCGGTGGTGACGCTGGTGGTGATCCCGGCGACCATCCTGCTTACTTTGTTCTCCGCCCGGATCATGGGCTACACGATCAACCGGGTGAGCCTGTTCGCGCTGATCTTCTCGATCGGCATTCTGGTCGATGATGCGATCGTGGTGGTGGAGAACATCGCCCGCAACTGGGCGATGGAGGATGGCCGCAGCCGCCGCGATGCCGCCATCGAGGCGGTGGCCGAGGTCGGCAACCCGACCGTGGTGGCGACGCTGACCGTGATCGCGGCCCTGCTGCCGATGCTGTTCGTCTCGGGGCTGATGGGCCCTTACATGGCGCCGATCCCGGCCAATGCCTCGGCGGCGATGCTGTTCTCCTTCGTGGTCGCGATGGTGGTCGCGCCCTGGCTGATGCTGCGCCTCGCCCCGCGAATGCTGGTCTTGGCTCCCGCCTCCGCCTCCGCCTCCACCTCCGCCCCCGCCCCCGCGCATGGCGCCGCCGCGCTCCACGCCGAGGG
>DAICZL010000758.1 GCA_027311165.1 bacterium | reverse complement strand
CGATGCCGAGGCGCCGCGCATCCGCCGCCTCGGCTTCCGAGACGGTCAGATAGACGTCGGTGACCCGCCCGGCCAGCCACTCCATGGCCAGCGCCGCCGCCCGCCGTGGCCAGGGGCCGGGCTGGTTGAACAGGAAGCCGTGGCAGGTATAGGCGATGCGCGGCACCCCCGCCGCGCGGGCGGCGAGCCGCGCCAGGAAGCCGCTGATCGGCATATGGGCATGGACCAGGTCGGGCCGCTCGGCGCGCAGGAAGGCCACCAGCGCGCGGAAGGCCCGCCACTGCGCCAGCGGCGACAGCCCGCGCACCAGCGGCAGACCCACCACCCGGAACCCCTCCGCGCGCACCGGATCCAGCAGCGGCCCCTCGGCGCAGGCGCCCACCACCTCATGGCCGCGGGCTCGCGCGCCGCGCAGCAGCGGCAGCAGGAAATGGCGCAGCGAGAAGTCGACGTTGGTGATCTCGATGATCTTCATGGCGGGGCCATTGCCGGGAATCGCGCAGAAGGCAAGGCCGAGGGCGCCGCCCGGATCGCGCCAGCGGGGCAGCCCGCCAGGGCGCAGGCCTCCTGCCCCCGCATCCGTCGGACGGGGGGATGCCCCCGCGGGGGGGCCAGGACCCCCGCCTGTGTCCAGCGGGCTACGCAACGGGGCCTTGCCTTGCTCCCCGCATTCCAGCCCGGCCGATGTTGCGCTAGGCTGTCTGCCGATGAAGGACCCGTATCAGACCCTGGGCGTGGCGCGCGATGCGAGTGAAGCCGCGATCCGCGCCGCCTATCGCAAGCTCGCCAAGCGTCATCACCCCGATCTCAACCCCGGCAAGCCGGAAGCGGCGGAGCGGTTCAAGGAGATCAACGCCGCCAACGACCTGCTGTCGGATCCGCAGAAGCGCGCCCGCTTCGACCGCGGCGAGATCGACGCGAGCGGCACCGAGACGCCGCAGCGCTTCTATCGTGACTACGCCGATAGCGGCCATCAGCCCGGCGCGGGCGGGATGGATCCCGAAGCGCTGGAGGAGATGCTGGCCCGAATGTTCCGCGACCAAGGCCGGCGCGGCGCGGCTGCCCGCGGGGCGGACGCCCATTTCACGCTGACCGTCAGCTTCCTCGACGCGGCCACGGGCACGGTGCGCCGGCTGGTCCTGCCCGACGGGCGGACGCTGAACGTCACCATCCCCCCCGGCGTCCGCGACGGCCACACGCTGCGCCTCGCCGGCCAGGGCAATCCCGGCTTCGGCGGCGGGGCGGCGGGCGATGCGCTGATCGAGATCACCGTGGCGCCGCATCCGTTCTTCCGCCGCGAAGGCGACGATATCATCATCACCCTGCCGGTCAGCCTGCGCGAGGCGGTGCTGGGCGCCTCGGTCGAGGTGCCCACCGTGAAGGGCCACGTGAAACTGCGCATCCCGCCGGCCTCGGGCACCGGCACCCGGCTGCGGCTGAAAGGCCGCGGCATCGGCGAGGGCCACCAGTTCGTGGACCTGACCGTGGTGCTGCCGGCGCAGCCGGAGCCGAAACTGGCCGAGTTCCTGGAAACCTGGACCCCGGAGCATCCATTCGACCCCCGTGCCGGGATGGAGAAGACATGAACGGCATCGATCTGGTGATCGCGACCTGCCCCGGACTGACCGTGGTGGACGTGACCGAATGGGTCGATCGCGGCTGGGTGCAGCCCGAGCGGGGCGAGAGCGGGGCATTCCTGTTCCGAGACATCGACGTGGCGCGCTGCCGGCTGATCCGCGAATTGCGGGACGATCTGGGGCTGGATCAGGAGGTGATGCCGACGGTGCTGGGGCTGCTGGATCAGGTCTACGACCTGCGGCGCACGCTGGGGAGCATTCTCCGGGCGCTCGATCACCAGCCGATGGAGGTGCGGGCGGCGGTGCTGGCGGCGATCCCGCCGAGGTGACCGCTCGCGCGGCCCGGTCCGCGCCCCGTCGGCAGGCCCGCTACCGGCCAGACAGGCCGGCCTTCATGGCCATCAGGGCTTCCTGACAGGGCTGCGACAGGCGCTGTTCGTTGCGGCGCAGACACATCATCGCCCGGATCCCGCCAGGTTCGGTGTCTGCGCAATAGGTGCGGGCATCACCTGCGCAGGCCTCCCGCAGGCCTGGCCGGGGCGCGGGCGAGGCGGCCGGGGGCGCGGCGCCGCCAGCCGCTGCCAGGGCCTTCTGGCACGACGACGACAAAGCGGGCGCGTTCTGCTGCAGGCAGGCCAGCGCCGCCGAACCGCCCGACGGCACGCCGGCGCAATGGGCGCGATAATCCTTGCCGCAGGCCTGCTTGATCGCGGCCTGGCCGGAGGCCTGCTTGATCGCGGCCTGGCCGGAGGCGGCCGGTGCCGGCGGCGGGCGCAGGGCCGGTGGCGGTGCGGCAGCGGCCGGGGCACCCACCCCCGCCGCCGCCACGGCCTTCTGGCAGGACGGCGACAGCCCGGCGAGGTTCTGCTGAAGGCAGGCGAAGGCTTCGGAACCGCCGGGCGCCACACCGGAACAGCGCGCCCGGAAATCATGACCGCAAGCCGCACGGAGGGCAGAGGACTGCGCCTCGCCCGGCGGGGCGGCCGGCGGCGTTACCGGGGCGGCAGCCGACTGCGCGCCGAGCGCCGCCACCGCCTGCTGGCAGGGCGCCGACAGGCGGTTGGCATTGACCTGCAGGCATTGCAGCGCCGCCGGCGTGCCGGGCGCGATCGAGGAACAATACAGCCCGTAATCCGCGCCGCAACTTTGCCGAAGGGCCGAGGCCTGCATCGGGGTCGGCTGCGCCGCGGTCTCGCGCGGCATCGCCACCGCAGACAGCGCCGCGAGGAAAGCCGCGCAGGTGATCGCGCGACCCAGCCCAGATGCGAACCGATCCATCCTCTCGCTCCTGCCCGTCTGATCGACTGTGTCCGGTCGGAACCGCTCGCCCGGGCCGGCCCCGGTTGCGCCCACGCCGCGCCGCGCCGCGCCGCGACGAACACTCCGCCATCCCGCGGAAAATGCAAGACCATCGCACCCCTGCTGCCAGACACCCCACCGCCGCCGTGAGTAGTTTCCGATCCTGCCTGGCAGACCGGGTCGGCGGCATTGTGTGATCCGTCGATCGCGCGGCGCTGCAGATGCCGGCGCACTGCCCCGGGCGCGCGCCGGGCCGACGAGGGTCGCGCCAGGCAGTTCACGCACATCAGACGCCATGGAGCCGAGGACCGAGACATGACCTATCAATCCGTCAATCCCTTCGACAACAAGCTCGTCAAATCCTTCGCGGAAATCACCGACCAGCAGCTCGAACAGAAGCTGGTCACGGCGACGGCCTGCTTCGCGCAGTGGAAGCAGACCAGCTTTGCCCATCGGGCCAAGATCATCTCCCGCGCGGCGGTGCTGCTCGGCGAGCAGGCCGAGCATTTCGCCCAGATCATGACGATGGAAATGGGCAAGCGCATCAGCGAGGCACGGGGCGAGGTCGCGTTCAGCGCGCAGATCCTCGCCTACTACGCCGAGCATGCCGAACGCTTCCTCGCCCCGGTGAAGCTCCACCCCACCGCAGGCGAAGCGCATATGGAGAGCAGCCCGATCGGCGTCATCTTCGGCGTCGAACCGTGGAACTTTCCCTATTACCAGCTTGCCCGTGTCGCCGGGCCGCATCTGATGGCCGGCAACACGCTGGTGATCAAGCATGCCGGCTGCGTTCCGCAATGCGCGATCGCCTTCGAGAAGCTGTTCCTGGATGCCGGCGCGCCGGAGGGTCTCTATACCAACCTGCTGATCTCCCACGACCAGTCCGACCAGGTGATCGCCGATCCCCGCATCAATGGCGTCGCGCTCACCGGCAGCGTCGCTGCCGGGCGCAGCCTCGCCGCGCGGGCCGGCCGGAATCTCAAGCCGTCCTCGATGGAGCTCGGCGGCAGCGACGCCTTTATCGTGCTGGAAGACGCCGATCTCGATCACACCGTCAAATGGGCAGTCTGGGGCCGGATGTACAATGACGGACAGACCTGCTGCGCCGCCAAGCGCTTCATCGTGGTCGACCAGATTGCCGATGCCTTCCTCGCGAAGTTCCAGGCCGCGCTCGGCGCGCTGAAGGCCGGCGATCCCAAGGACGAGACGACGACCCTCGGTCCGCTCTCGACGGAGTCCGCACTCGTCGATCTCCTCAGGCAGGTCGATACGGCGGTCTCGCACGGGGCCAGGATCGTGATGGGCGGCAAGCGCATCGATCGGCCGGGCGCCTTCATGCATCCGACGATCCTGAGCGAGGTGGCGCCGGGCAATCCCGCCTTCCGCGACGAGTTCTTCGGCCCCGTGGCGATGTTCTTCCGCGTGAAGGACGAGAACGAGGCCATCGCTCTGGCCAACGACTCCGATTTCGGCCTCGGCGGGTCGGTGTTCACCAGGGACACCGCGCGCGGCAAGCGCGTCGCCAGCCGCATCGATACGGGTATGATGTTCATCAACAACATCTCCTGGTCGGACGCCGAACTGCCGTTCGGCGGCATCAAGGACTCCGGTTACGGCCGCGAACTCGGCGACATGGGCATCCAGGAATTCGTGAACAAGAAGCTGGTCCGCACCCTGGTGGCCGAAGCGCCCGTCTAGCTCCGGGCCGAACGACGCGCGGGGCGCCGCCGGCGCCTCGCTGCGCGGCGTCCCGGCACATCAAGGACCGCCCGCCGGCAATCGGAGAACGCCATGTATGTCAACGTCGCCATTC
>DAICZL010000344.1 GCA_027311165.1 bacterium | reverse complement strand
GGCGGCGTCCGCGCGCCGTGCATGCCCTGCCGAGGCGGCGCTGAAACAGGGGGGCCGGGGGCTTTCCTCGCTTCCCGGTCCGGCCCGCAGTTGTGGTTGCGGACAGCCATCGCTTCCCTGCTGGCGCGCGGTTGATCTCTGCGGCAGGAATGCGCAGGATGGTTATTGCAGAACTGCGACACCCGCGTGGCTCAACGGCGCGGTAATTGCTCGGAAGGTCTGACTATCGGGATGGGCCTGCCGGGCAGGCGGGGCCGGCGGGTCGCTGAAATGTCGTGCGGCCGAACGGCGTGAGGCCGGGGAATGAGAGGCGAAGCAAGACATGTCCGGAGCCAAGGCCGACCCGCGTTTCGCCACCACCGCCGGCCCGCCGCGCCGGCGCATGCAGTTGCGCTGGTCGGATCCGAATTTCCGCAATCTGGTCTGGCAGATCGTGGTGGTGGGGCTGGTGGTGCTCGTCATCGGCTATCTGGTCGGCAACACCTCGCGCAACCTCGCCGCGCGCAATATCGCCACCGGGTTCGCGTTTCTCGGCCGGGTCGCCGGCATCCCGATCGGTGAATCCCTGATCCCCTATGATCCGGCCACCAGCACCTATGGCCGCGCGTTGTGGATCGGGGTGCTGAACACGCTGAAGGTCGCGATTGTCGGCATCATCCTGGCGACGATCCTGGGTACGCTGGTGGGCGTCGGGCGGCTGTCGAAGAACTGGCTGCTGGCACGCATCACCGCGGTCTATGTCGAGGTGCTGCGCGACGTGCCGCTGCTGCTGCAGCTCCTGTTCTGGTACATGGCTCTGCAGTCGCTGCCGGCGCCCAAGCAGTCCTTTCATCTGCTGGATTACGTCTATCTGTCGAATCGCGGCTTCAAGCTGCCGGTGCTGGTCTGGCAGGAGGCCCATAGCTGGGCGGCGCTTGCGGCGCTGGCGGGTATCGTTCTCACCTGGCTGTGGGCGCGGCTGGCGACCCGGCGGCAGGAACTGACCGGCCGGCGTCCGCCGGTCTGGCCGGTGGCGCTGCTGCTGATCGTCGGCCTGCCGGTGGTGGTCTGGGCCACGCTCGGTGCGCCGTTCACGCTCGACAAGCCGGTGCTGCGCGGCTTCAACTTCCAGGGCGGGGCCACGCTCAGCCCCGAATATGGCGCGCTGACCCTCGGGCTGATCATCTATACGGCGGCCTATATCGCCGAGATCGTGCGGTCCGGCATTCTCGCCGTGCCCAACGGGCAATGGGAGGCGGGGGGCGCGATCGGCCTGCATCGTGGCGCGGTCCTGCGCCGGATCGTGCTGCCGCAGGCGATGCGGGTGATCATTCCGCCGCTCACCAGCGAATATCTGAACCTGACCAAGAACAGCTCGCTCGCGGTCGCGATCGGCTATCAGGACGTGGTTTCGATCGCCAACACCACGCTCAACCAGACCGGCCAGGCGATCGAGGGCATCGCTTACATCATGGCGGTGTATCTCACCATCAGCCTGTCGATCAGCCTGTTCATGAATTGGTACAACGCGCATATCGCCCTGGTGGAACGATGAGCGCGCGGCGACCCGAAAGCAGGAGGGGCGCATGAACACGCCGGCATCGGCGACGGTTTCCGCAACCCAGAATCTCCCCGCGCCGACGCGGGAGCGTCCGCCGGCGGACGTGGTCGGACCCTGGGCCTGGGCGCGGAACAATCTTTTCGCCACCTGGTGGTCCACCGCGATCACGCTGGTGCTGATCTACGCCATCCTGCGGGCGAGCCTGGGCTTCGTGGAATGGGCGGTGGTGAACGCCATCTGGACCGTGCCGCAAGGGGCCAGCGGGCCCGATACCAGCTCGTGCCGGGCGATCAAGGGCATCGGTGCGTGCTGGGCGGTGATCGGCGAGAAATACCGCTTCATCCTGTTCGGCCGCTTTCCGTTCGACGAGCAGTGGCGGCCGGCGATTTGTGTTGCCCTGTTCATCGGGCTGTACATCGTCTCGGCGATGCGGAGGTTCTGGCGCAAGGAACTGGTGCTGATCTGGGTGGTGGTGCTGGCGGCAATCGGGGTGCTGATGTGGGGCGGCGTGTTCGGCATGCCCTATGTCGGCCAGGACGTCTGGGGCGGGTTGCCGATCACCCTGATCCTGTCCACCTTCGGCCTGGCCTTCGCCTTCCCGATCGCGGTGCTGGTGGCGCTGGGCAGGCGGTCGACCAAGCTGCCGGCGGTGAAGCTGCTGTGCGTGCTGTATGTGGAACTGATCCGCGGCGTGCCGCTGATCAGCCTGCTGTTCATGGCCAGCGTGATGTTCCCGCTGTTCATGCCCGATGGCGTGAATTTCGACAAATTGCTGCGCGCGCAGGTGGCGTTCATCCTGTTCGCCGCCGCCTATCTGGCCGAGGTGGTGCGGGCCGGGCTGCAGGCACTGCCGAAGGGGCAGATGGAGGCGGGCGACGCGCTCGGTCTGTCTTACTGGCAAAAGACCGGGATGATCATCCTTCCCCAGGCGCTGCGGCTGGTGATCCCGCCGCTGGTGAACACCTTCATCGCCTTCTTCAAGGACACCTCGCTGGTGCTGATCATCGGCATCTTCGATGTGCTGACCACCGGCAAGATCGCCGTGTCCGAGCCCACCTGGCAGGGGTTCTCCACCGAGGTGTATCTGTTTCTGGCGGTGATCTACTTCGCCTTCTGCTTCGCCATGTCGCGCTACAGCAGCGGGCTGGAACGCGAGTTCAGCCGGTCGCGGGGGCGGTGATGATCCGCGCAGCAAGCATGGGCCGGGGGATGCGCCCCAGGACCCCGCCAAAGCCTCGCCTCTGGCGTGCTCCCGAAAGCGGGTTCAGGGGACCTTGGGGTCCGGGCCTTTCCGTCATGTACAAAGCAGGGACGCCGTGATGAGCCAGACCGCACATCTTGCCAGCGCCGCCGCGATGGATGCCGAGCCGGCGATCCTGCTCGACAAGGTCAATAAATGGTACGGCGCGATGCACGTGCTGCGCGATGTCAGCATGTCGGTGGCACAGAAGGAACGCGTGGTGGTCTGCGGTCCGTCCGGATCGGGCAAGTCCACCATGATCCGCTGCATCAACCGGCTGGAGAGCCACCAGCAGGGCAGCATCGTGGTGGACGGCACGGAACTGACCGATGACCTGCGCGCGCTGGACACGATCCGCCGCGAGGTCGGCATGGTGTTCCAGTCCTTCAACCTGTTTCCGCATCTGACCATCCTGGAGAACTGCACGCTGGCGCCGATCTGGGTGCGCAAGATGCCCAAGGCGGAGGCGGAAGAACTGGCGATGGATTATCTGAAGCGGGTGAAGATCCCCGAACAGGCGAAGAAATATCCGGGCCAGCTCTCGGGCGGCCAGCAGCAGCGGGTGGCGATCGCCCGGGCGCTGTGCATGAAGCCCCGGATTATGCTGTTCGACGAGCCGACCTCCGCGCTCGACCCCGAGATGATCAAGGAAGTGCTGGATACCATGATCGGCCTGGCCGAAACCGGCATGACCATGGTGTGCGTGACCCACGAAATGGGGTTCGCCCGCCAGGTGGCGGACCGGGTGGTGTTCATGGATCGTGGCGAGATCGTCGAGCAGGGCCCGCCGATCGGGCTGTTCGAGAACCCCCAGACCGATCGGCTGAAGCTGTTCCTGAGCCAGATCCTGCGGGGGCATTGAGGAACCCTGCCTGCCGGACCACGCAACCTTTGGGGCAGTGCGCGCCCCACGCATGCGGATCCAGGGATTTCCGGTTCCTCGGGAGGTCCCAATGGGCGGAGGAGGCCGGGCCCTCGCCTGGTACCGGAGTGCTCTCTGGGCGGAGCCCTGGCCTTCTCGTTTGACTTCCCGGCCCCGCTCCCCTACGTGACGCGCCCCCCAGGGACATCACCGCCATGCGCCGCCGCCGCGGCCGCCCGCTAGACGGGTGGCTGATCATCGACAAGCCCGCCGGCCTGACCAGTACCGACGTGGTGAACCGCGTCCGCCGCGGCTTCGATGCGCAGAAGGCGGGCCATGGCGGCACCCTCGATCCGCTCGCCACCGGGGTGCTGCCGATCGCCTTCGGCGCGGCCACCAAGACCGTGCCCTATGTGATGGACGGCACCAAGCTGTACCGGTTCACGCTGTGCTTCGGCGAGGCGCGCGATACCGACGATGCCGATGGCGCGGTGACCGCGACCAGCCCGGTGCGCCCGGATAATGCCGCGATCGCCGCCGCCCTGCCCGCCTTTCGTGGCGACATCCTGCAGGTTCCGCCCGCCTATTCCGCGATCAAGGTGGCCGGTGAGCGCGCCTATGACATGGCGCGCGAGGGCCGTGCCCCGGTGCTGGAACCGCGCCCGGCGCGGATCGACCGGTTCGAACTGGTCGAACGCCTGGATGCCGACCGGGTGGTGATGGAGGTGCAGTCGGGCAAGGGCGTCTACATGCGCAGCCTGGCCCGCGACCTGGCGGTAGCCTGTGGCACGCTCGGCCATGTCGCCGCCCTGCGCCGGCTGCGGGTCGGCCCCTTCGCCGAGGCGGATGCGATTCCGCTGGACAAAGCGCTCGCCGGGGCCGATACCGCCCCCGCTTCTCCGGACCTTCTGCTTCCGGTTGCGACCGCGCTGGCCGACATCCCGGCGCTGGCCCTGACCGAGGCGGAGGCCGCTGCTTTGTCGCATGGCCAGGCGATCAGCCTGGTGACGCTGATGGGGCGGATTCCGGGCAACGCTGATCCCGATGGGGGGCTGGCGCGTGCCATGGCGGGGAGCCGCGCGATCGGCCTGTGCCGGCTCGAGGAGGGCTGGCTGAAGCCGGAAAGGTTGCTCTAGCCGCCGCGCGTCGGATCAACCCCTGGGATATGGAGACCATCCGATGTCGATCTCTGCGGAGCGCCGCACGGCGCTGATCGCTGACTACGCCACGAAATCCGCCGACACCGGCAGCCCGGAAGTGCAGGTGGCACTGCTGTCGGAGCGGATCGGCAATCTGACCGAACACCTGAAGACCCACGCCAAGGATTTCCACTCCCGCCGTGGCCTGCTGATGATGGTGGGCCGCCGCCGGCGGCTGCTCGACTATCTGAAGGCCAAGGAGTTCTCGCGCTACGAGGCGCTGATCGGCCGGCTGGGCCTGCGCCGCTAGCCTGGCGCCCCTCGATTTCGCCGGCGGACGGGCCATATCCTGTCGCTGGCGGAAGTCCCCGCGCCATGGGGGTGCGGGGCAATGCCGCCGGGGTGAATTTCCCCGGTCGTCGCGACCGCGGCGGTGCGACACCACGCCGATCCGACAGCCCTCGACAGGCGGGACCAGCGACGGCGTTTCCGGCCACATGGCCGCGGCTGCGCAGACCGGCGCAGACCGCCTCCATGTTGCCCGAGACGCCGTCTCCCCGACGAGGATCCCGGATCGCCCGTGCTGGCGGCCGCCCCGATCGCGCATCCTGAAGGATTGCTGCGATGTTCAACCATTTTCGCAAGGAACTCGACTGGGGCGGGCGCAAGCTCGTGCTCGAGACCGGCAAGATCGCCCGCCAGGCCGATGGCGCGGTGTTGGCCCGCTATGGCGATACGATCGTGCTGTGCACCGCGGTCGGTGCGCGCACGACCAAGCCGGGGCAGGATTTCTTCCCGCTGACGGTGAACTACCAGGAAAAGACCTTTGCCGCGGGCAAGATCCCGGGCGGGTGCTTCAAGCGCGAGGGGCGGCCGACCGAAAAGGAAGTGCTGGTCAGCCGCCTGATCGACCGGCCGATCCGCCCGCTGTTCCCCAACGGGTTCCGCAACGAGGTGCAGGTGATCGCGACCGTGCTGAGCCACGATCTCGAGAACGACCCGGATGTGGTGGCACTGATCGGCTGCTCGGCGGCGTTGACCCTGTCGGGCATTCCCTTCTTCGGTCCCGTGGCCGCCGCCCGGGTCGGCCTGATCGACGGACAGTATGTGCTCAATCCGACCGCCGAGCAGATGAAGGACACTCGCCTCGACCTGGTGCTGGCCGGCACCGCCGAGGGCGTGCTGATGGTCGAGAGCGAGGCGCATGAATTGTCCGAGGAGACCATGCTGGGTGCGGTCACCTTCGGCCATGCGGCGTTCCAGCCGGTGATCCAGGCGATCATCGAACTGGCCGAGCACGCGGCGAAGGACCCCTGGGCGCTGCCCGAGCCTTCGGCCGAGCAGGTCGCGCTTGCCGCGCGCGTTGATGCGCTGGCCCGCGCTCCGCTGGCCGAGGCGTATCGCGAGAGCCAGAAGCAGGTGCGCCAGGACAAGGTGGCCGCCGCCAAGAAGGCCGCCGCCGCGGCGCTGGCGGCCGAGGGGCTGGATGCCGAGAAGGCGAAGGGCCTGTTCAATGATCTGGAAGCCGACATCGTGCGTAACGCCATCCTCGATACCGGCCTGCGCATCGACGGGCGCGACACCAAGACGGTGCGGCCGATCGTGGCCGAGGTGGGCGTACTGCCGCGTGCCCATGGCAGCGCGCTGTTCACCCGCGGCGAGACCCAGGCGCTGTGCGTGGCGACGCTGGGCACCGGCCAGGACGAGCAGATCGTCGATGCGCTGGAGGGCGAGTTCCGCCAGCATTTCATGCTGCACTACAATTTCCCGCCCTATTCGGTGGGCGAGGCCGGCCGCATGGGCAGCCCCGGCCGGCGCGAGATCGGCCACGGCAAGCTCGCCTGGCGGGCGATCCATCCGCTGCTGCCGGCCAAGGACAAGTTCCCCTACACCCTGCGGGTGGTGAGCGAGATCACCGAGAGCAACGGCAGCTCCTCGATGGCGACGGTCTGCGGGTCCTCGCTGGCGCTGATGGATGCCGGCGTGCCGCTCGGCCGGCCGGTGGCGGGCATCGCCATGGGGCTGATCAAGGAAGACCGGGCCTTCGCGGTGCTGTCCGACATCCTGGGCGATGAGGATCATCTGGGCGACATGGACTTCAAGGTCGCCGGCACCGAGGCGGGCGTCACCAGCCTGCAGATGGACATCAAGATCACCTCGATCACGCCCGAGATCATGAAGATCGCGCTGGATCAGGCGCGCGACGGACGGCTGCACATCCTGGCCGAGATGGCGCGCGCGATCACCGGGGCGCGCGACGATGTGGCGGCGACCGCGCCGCGGATCACCATCATCAACGTGCCGAAGGAGAAGATCCGCGAGGTGATCGGCACCGGCGGCAAGGTGATCCGCGAGATCGTCGAGCAGACCGGGTGCAAGATCGACATCGAGGACGACGGCACGATCAAGATCGCGGCGTCGGACCCGGAGCGGGCGCAGGCGGCGATCGACCGCATCCGGGGCATCGTGGCGGAGCCGGAGATCGGCGTGATCTACACCGGCAAGGTGGTGAAAACGGCGGATTTCGGTGCTTTCGTCAATTTCCTTGGCGCCCGCGACGGTCTCGTGCATATC
>DAICZL010000750.1 GCA_027311165.1 bacterium | reverse complement strand
GCACGGTGGTGCATGGCTGGGGCGAGGCAACCGAGGCAGGGCCGGCTTCGGGCCTGACCTATCAGACTCCGCCGGAGGCACGGGTGGTTGCGCCCTGCGCCGGACGCGTCGTTTTCTCCGGCCCGTTCCGCAGCTATGGGGAGTTGCTGATCCTCGATTGCGGCGGCGGCTATCATTTCGTACTGGCCGGGCTGGCGCGGCTGGACGCGCCGGCCGGCCGGTCGGTCGCCGCCGGTGATCCGGTCGGCACGATGGCAGCCTGGGATCCCCGCAGCGATCCCAGGACGGCCGCGGGGCGTCCGGCGCTGTATGTCGAGCTGCGCCATAATGGCCAGGCGATCGATCCGTCCCCCTGGCTGCGCGGCCGCGGCTGAGACTGTCTGATCCGATGCCCCAGCCACCGGCCCAGGCGTGGAAGGGCGCCGGATGGATGCGCCGCATCGCCGTGCCGCCTGGATGTCTGCCTGCCGCGCACCCCCGGGGGGACGGGCCGCCGCCGCGCCGGGCTCGCGTGGCGGGATGCATGGACCCGGCCAATGACGACAGCTTAATATTTTCAGGACTGGACGGGAGGCTCGCGGAGCCCGAAATGTTGAGGATTATCGTGTCCAAGCCGAGGATGCCGGCTTGACGCCGTCACTCTGTCGCCCCGACCATGTCCAACCAGGCCCCGCGCGGGCGAGAGGATACACAGGATGAAGCTTCGAACCGGCCTGCTGCTCGGCACCGCGTTTCTGACGGGCGTCGCCGTGGGCCCGGCCTCCGGGCCGATCGCGCACCGTCTGGGCGTCGATCTCGGAATCCAGTCTGCCCTGGCGCAGGACGCCGGACGGGCCGAGACCTACCGCCTGCTGACCCTGTTCGGGGATGTCTTCGAACGGGTGCGCGCCGAATATGTCGATCCGGTGAACGATCGCGATGCAATCGAGAACGCCATCAACGGCATGCTGACCGGGCTCGATCCGCATAGCAGCTACATGAACGCCAAGGCGTTCCGCGACATGCAGGTGCAGACCCATGGCGAGTTCGGCGGCCTGGGCATCGAAGTGACCCAGGACGGCGGCTACATCAAGGTGATCACCCCGATCGACGACACGCCGGCCAGCCGCGCCGGGGTGAAGTCCGGCGACCTGATCACCGCGCTCGACGGGCAGACCGTGCAGGGCATGTCGCTGAACGATGCCGTGGACAAGATGCGTGGCCCGCCCAACAGCAAGATCGTGCTGACCCTGCACCGCGACGGGGTCGAAAAGCCGATCGAGGTGACCTTGCAGCGTGAGGTGATCCACATCCAGGTGGTGAAGTCGAAGCTGCTCGACGACAACATCGCCTATGTCCGGCTGACCAGCTTCAACGAGCAGACCGACAGCGGGCTGCGCCAGGCGATGGCGAAGCTGCAGACCCAGGCCGGCGACAAGCTGAAGGGGCTGATCCTCGATCTGCGCAACAACCCCGGCGGGCTGCTCGATCAGGCGGTCGCGGTGTCGAATGATTTCATCGACCACGGAGAGATCGTCTCGACCCGGGCGCGCCACGCCGATGACAGTCAGCGCTGGGACGCCAAGGGCAACGACATCACCCATGATCTGCCGGTGGTGGTGCTGATCAACGGCGGCTCGGCCTCGGCGAGCGAGATCGTCGCCGGCGCCCTGCAGGACCATCGCCGGGCGGTGCTGCTGGGAACCCGCAGCTTCGGCAAGGGCTCGGTTCAGACCGTGATCCCGCTGCCCGGCAATGGTGCGATGCGGCTGACCACGGCGCGGTACTACACACCCTCCGGCCGCTCGATCCAGGGGCTGGGGATCGCCCCGGATATCGAGGTGGCGGAAACCCGCACCGACGTGCCGCATTTCGGACCCGAGAAGGAATCCGACCTCAACCACGCGCTGCGCAACCAGGGCGGTACCCCGGCCGATTCCGGCCCGCCCAAGCGCGACGATCTGCCCGCGATCGCCAAGGACATCCCGAACAAGCCGCCGGAGGGCTTCCCCGCCTTCGATCCGGCCAAGCCCGAGACGGA
The DNA here is from genome assembly GCA_027311165.1 of bacterium. GTDB lineage: Bacteria > Pseudomonadota > Alphaproteobacteria > Acetobacterales > Acetobacteraceae > DAICZL01. The sequence goes on along the minus strand of DAICZL010000750.1, from coordinate 297 downwards.
TTTCCAGGCGGTGCAGGCGGAAGTGGTGCTGAAGGCGATGGTGGCTCAGAAGCACGCCGCCACGCCATGAGGCGGCGTCCGGCCGGGCGCCGGGCGGTGCGCATTCTGGCCACGGTCCGACGCCGCGGGCCAGGCTGATGGCGGCGCGCGCCCAGGGTCGTTCTCCGCCAGGGCGTTCTGTGGCGGGTCGCTCTGTGGCGGATCGTTCTGTGGAGGGTCGTTCTCTGGCCGCCCGGGCGCTGGGCTGGTTCTGGGTCGCGGTGCTGCTGATACTGGCTGGCGGGGCAGCGACGCTGC
>DAICZL010000745.1 GCA_027311165.1 bacterium | reverse complement strand
TCGCTTTCCTTCATGCCGAGGAAGCGCCGGACGCGCGCCACGAAGTCCGCCACGTCCCCGTCGTCGAAGGCATTGTCTAGAGACAGCATCGCGACGCTGTGGCGCAGCTTGGAGAATTTCTCCGACGGTTTCGCGCCCACGCGCCGGCTGGGGCTGTCGGGGGTCGCCAGCTCGGGATGAAGCGCCTCGAGCTCGATCAGGCGCGCCATCAGCCGATCGTATTCGTCCACCGTGCCGGCACCGAAGGCGTGCGCAGCGAGCCGCCGGCCGAGCAGGGCGTCTGCCGCGGAGGGCGACAGGGCGGGCGCGGCGGCGGCGGTGATCCGGCCGGACAGCACGCCGATGGCGCGTTCCATGACCGCCAGGGCGGGCAGGATGCCCTCGGCCTGATAGGCGGTGCCATCGACCACCGTGACCAGCGCCGCCTGCGGCCAGCCGCCGACCCGGCGGGTACAGACCAGCAGCGCGGCCGGCGTGCTGCCCAGGATGGTGGTGGGCTTGGGCGCGTCGCAGACCAGTCGCAGATCGAGCCCGGCGCGGAACGGGCTGGACGTGGCCAGTGCCATCTCTGCCTCTGCGGTCGCCTTGCCGGCCCGCGCGACCTGCGCGGCCGGCATGCGCGCATCGGCGCAGTAGATGTCGCCGCTGCCGGACTCCCCGGCGGGCAGCAGCCGGCAGCGCTCGCCAGCGGCATTGGTGCCTAGATCGATGCCGGAGCCGCTTTCCTGCGGCCGCCCGCCGACATAGGCCGAAGGCGGCGGTGCGGCGCAGCCGGCGAGCAGCAGCAGCAGCAGAAGCCGGCGCATGGCTCAGTAGTCCTGGTTCGAGATATTGGGCGGCACCACGTCGGGGTCGGTCAGCCTCCCGGGCGGGGCCGGCAGGGCAGGCAGTGCGACCAGGTTCAGCGTGGGCAGCGTGAGGGTCGGCGGCGGCACGCCGGGCAGGAACGGCGTCAGCCCGCCCAGAACGCCCTGGGTCAGCAGGCCGAAGGAAGGCGGCACGCAGACCGGCAGGCCGATCACGCACTCGTTCATCAAATAGGCGAAATCGATCGCCGGGGCGATGTTCGAGACGGACGCCGCCGGCTTGCCGGGGATCCCATCGACCTGGCCGAACAGAGTGGCTTCACCGCCCGCACCCAGCACCAGCAGGCCGCCCACATCGATCGTGCCGGAAGACTGGCCGGTGCCGGTCGCCAGGACCAGATCGACCGAGGGGGCGACCAGGCCAGCGAACCGCTCGATGCCGCCAGCGGCGGAGACGTCGATCCGCAGCGTCGCGCGACCGCCGCCGAGCGCGGTGATGTCGGAGGTGCCGGTCTGCACGAAGACGGCTCCACCCCCGCCATCCGCCAGTACCCGCAGATCACTGCCCCCCGCCGCCGGCTGGGCGCCTTCCTGGCTGGCGAGCGGGCTGCCCAGCGTCGCGATGTCACCGGAGAGGGTCATCTGTCCGACCGAGGAGACCTGGAGGAAATTTGCCGAGAGCAGCCCGGCGATGGTCAGGGCGCCGGCATCGCCAAGTGCGAAGCTTCCATCCGCGACCGTGAAGGCGCCGAGCGTGCCGAGCTGCACACCGGCGCCGAAATCGGCCAGCGTGCCGGCCTGGCCGGTGAGGGTGCCGGCCGACAGCGTTCCGGCAGTTCGGAGGATGGTGCCGGTGGCGGCGAGGTCGAGCGTGCCTGGCACCGTGACATTGGCCGCGAGCGTGAGATCGCCGGCGACACTCAGCGACGCATTCGCCGCGCCGAGCGGGCCCGCGATGGTCAGGCCCTCGGTATCGACGAGCGCGAAGTCGCCGGAGCCGACGGTGAAGCCGGCCAGCGTGACGATCCTGTTGGCGCCGGTCAGGCTGACCGGTCCGCTGGCGCTGCCCGAGAGGGTGCCGGTGACGATGTGACTGGACGGGGCCTGCGTAATGCCGCCGGTCACGGTCAGGCTGATCTGCGCGGGAAAGGAGATGTCGCCGCTGATGGTCAGCGGCACCGTGTCGTTAAGCACCAGCGAACCGAACGAATCGAGCGGGACGTTGAAGCCGCTCAGTGTGCCGATCGCGTTCGGCCCGGTGAAGCGGGCCGCGCCGAGCGTCCCGGCGGACAGCGTGCCGGCGTCGATCGTGCCCGGGGCATCGATACCGCCGAAGCCGAGCGCCCCGAGGCTGAGCGTCCCGGCGACCGCAACCAGGCCCGAGATGGAGAGCGAGCCGCCGATCGCGAACAGGTTCGCCGATCCGGCGGAGATAGTGCCTGGCACCGAGAGGTCGCCAGCGCTGGACAGCAGGACGCCGGTCGCCGCCGACACTCCTCCGACGACGGTGATGGCGCCGTAGGAGGTCAGCGTGGCCGACGCCCCGCTGAGGGTGCCGGCGACCGTCAGACCGGCGCTGTCGGCGACGGCGAGGCTGCCCGAGGCGACCAGATTGCCCAGCGTGGCGACAGCGTTGCCCCGATTGGTCATGGCGAAGGACCCTGCCGTGCCGGTCAGGGTGGCAACCGTCAGGGGCACGCTCTGGCCGACCGGGCCGGTCGCGTCCAGCTCCAGCGTGTTGGCGAGCGTGCCGGCGATGGTCAGACCGCCGGTTTCGGCGATGGTGATGGTGCCCGCGCTGGGGCCCGTGCCACCGGGGATGGAGCCCACAACCAGGGTGGAGGTAGCGATCGCGCCGAGATCGCTCGCGTTCAGCAGCAATCCGCCGCCGGACTCCGCGAGGCTGACGCCGAGCCCCTGGGTCAGCGGCGCGATCGCGACGGTGCCGGAAGGAGCCAGGATCCGCGTACCGCTGACAAAGCTGTACTGGGAACCGATGCTCAATGTATCGGTCTGCAGCGCGATCGTGCCCCCGCGCGGCACGCTGCCCGGCAGGGCTGGCACGAAAAGCTCGGAGGGGCCTCCTTCGCCCGTCTGAAACCGGATCGCCGGTGCGGTCAACCCCAGCGTCGCGCCTGCGCCGGCCTGAAGCGTGCCATAGACGTTCAGCGGGATGACATCGTTGAGGTGGAAATCACCCGTGGTGGTGAAAAAGCGGATCGTGCGGATCTCGTTGGCACCGGTCAGGCTTACGCCGCCGACGACGCCGGTGCTGCCGCCGCCGCTATAGATGGAGCTCGAGACGTAGTTCGCGACGATCTTGCCTCCGGTCTCGGCGATCCCGCCGCCGGTCGCACTCATTCTGACGGAATAGCCGCTCACCACGGCCGCGGGACCGAGCGTGATGCCGTTGGCCCCGCCGATCAACTGCACCGTGCCGAACCCCCCGGTGGAAGCCACCGTCGCGGCAATGGTCATCGATCCCAGGCCGGCGTAGTGGCCATTGAAATTGCGTCCTGCCGCCAGTGTCACGGCGCCGTTGACGTTGATGTTCGCCCCTGCGGCGACCGCGAGATTGCGTCCCGCCTCCAGCGTCAGCCCCTGGTTCGGATTCGCCATGGTGATCGGCGCGGTCACGAACAGGTCCCGAGTGGCCTGCAGATCGACGGTGCCGATGAACGAGGTGAAGGCGGCGGGCGAGATATAGGCGTTCACCGCCTGGCCGCCGGCGCCATAGGTCACCGTGCCGGCGTTCACCAGCCCGTTATCCGACCCGTTGGCGCCGATGGTGAGGTCGAGCGGGTCGAACAGGATGCTGCCCGCATGCCCATGGGGTGCACCGGTATCGATGGCGCCGGTGACATGCAGGCCGTAGACGCCGGACACCTCGACGCTGCCGCCATTGCCGCCGAGCCATCCGCCACGGGCGCTGATATGTCCGGCATCATCGGTCATCTGCGTGCTGAGCAGCGTCACCCGCCCGCCATTGCCCGCGACGCTCGCATCGGCGCTGATCCGGGCGCCGCGAGCGATCGTGACCGCCCGCGCGGTCTGGGTGGAGGCGACCGCTGGCCCGCCCTCGGCCCGGGCGAGGGTGGTGCCGAGTGCCACCACCCCGCCGCCGGCACGGCCCGACGCATCGATCCGGGCATGGCGCGCCACCGTTACCGTGCCGGTCGTGTTCACCGCGACGAGGCCACCCTGGCTGCCCGGCGCATGGCCGGCAGCGTCCAGCGTGCCCTCGACCAGCACGGATCCGCCGGTGCCGGCAATCTCGATCGTGCCGCGCCGCGCACCGATGCTGTCGGCACGGATGCGCCCGCCCGCGGTAACCAGGGTCTGCACGATGCCGTCGGCGGCGGCGGCGGACAGCAGCACGGTGCCGCCATCGGCCAGGATGGTGCCCTGATTGGTCACCAGCGCCGGAACCGGCTTGCCGGCCACGCCGGCCGGCGCCCTCGTCACCTGCGCAGTGACATCGATCGACAGCAGCCCATCGCCATAGAGATCGACCGTCGCGGCCTCGGCGCCCGCCAGGACGACATGGCCGAACGGTGCCCGGATCGTGCCGAGATTGGCCACCTGCGGGGCGACCAGCGCGGCCAGTCCCGCCTGCTTCAGCGTGATGCTGCCGCGGTTGACCACTTTGGCCCCCACCCTGGCGGCGACATTCAATCCGAGCGTGCCCTGGGTTCCGGCGACGAAGGCGCGCGCCGAAGGATCGCTCATGCCGGCCGCCGACGCCACCAGCCCGGCGGCGTTGACCTGCGCCCCGGGGAAGAACACCACGCCCGACTGGTTCATCAGCACGATCTGGCCGTTGGCGGAGATGCGCCCGGCGATCTGGGAGGGATCGGGTCCCACCACCTGGTTCAGCGTGACCGCATTCGCCGAGGGCTGCGCGAAGCGCACCGACTGGTTGGCGCCGATATCGAACCCCTGCCAATCGATTGCAGCGCGATTGCTGCCCTGGATGATGCTCGTGACGTTGCCGGACGTGCCGATCGTCGCCTGCCCGGCGATCACCTGTCCGCCCATGGGCCGCGCGTTCGGCGCCGGCTGCGCCGCGGCCGGCAGGGCGACCACCAGCAGCAGCGCGGTACCGAGCGCGGTACCGCACAGCAATGCCGCGCGGTCTCGACGGATCGCGCCGATCACCGCGGTGATGGGCACCGGATCGGTCATGCCGGCTCCGCCAGACATTCCGTCGATGGGCTGTGCGGCCATGCTCGCATCTCCCCGAATTCGACCGCCTGCTGCCACGCCGGGTCAGAAGCGGGCGATCACCGCCCAGTAGAACGCATCCGAACTGAGCCGCGTCACGTTAGCACCCCCGCCCTGCGGCGTGAGAGTGAAGCGCGATACACCCTCGAAATCGAGTTCCAGATGGCTGGTCAGCCCGAGCCGCACGCCACCGCCGGCCGAAGACAGCCGCCCCTGCGGCTCGGTCGGCGCGTTCTGCCAGGCCTCGCCCCAATCGTAGAACACGTAGAACTGCGGCTTCAGCGTGAAGGGAATGCCGATCCCGGCGAGGTTCACCTCGGTGTCGAGCCGCAGCTCGACCGAGGTGGTCAGCCCCTTGTCGCCGGTCACCTCCCCGGCATAGAAGCCGCGGCCGATACGGTTGCCACCCAGAAACAGTTTCTCCGACGGCGGCAGCACGTCCTCGCTCCACTGCCAGGCCAGCAGGGTGAACAGCGAGACGCTGCCGCCCTCCCAGGGCGAGAACAGGGTCTGGCTGCGGCTGATCTCTCCGGCCGCCTTGAAGAATTGCGGGTTCTCGCCCAGCTGCGCGGCGAGCGGCCCGCCCTTCTGGCTGGCGCCGAACAGATCGACCCCCTGCGACAGCCGCAGCGTCGCACTGTTCACCCCCTGCAGGGCGTCGCCGAGCAGCGTGTCCTGAAGCGCATAGTCGGCCCCCGCGCGCAGGACACGCAGATTGTCCACGCTGGTCGGGCGGCGGGTGAAGCCGGGACCGGTATTGGTGTCGATCGTCGAGTCGAGGATGTCGAACGAGCCGACCAGATTGAGCGACTGGGCGCGGGTGCGGATCAGCGGATAGGTCACCACCGCGCCGGCGATGGTGGTGATGCCGGAATAGCCGATCGCCGAGAGTTCGCCATAGGGATTGGCGTTGCCGGTGCCTCCGTAGAGGCGGATCTTCAACCCCGAGTCGCCGATGAAACTCTCGAGCGCCGCCTGGCCGAACAGCTGGGTGGCGCCGTTGGCGCCGTAGAGGGACAGCTCGGTGCGTTCGCCGAACTCGGTGAAGCTGTTGAAATCGACCACTGCGAGACCTTGCTCCGGCCCGGTCAGCTTGTAGGCGCGGTTGTCGGCCGTCAGCAGTCCCGTGATCGGGGCACGGCTGACCTGCGCCACCAGTTCGAGCGCGCCGGGCTCGCCGGCGGTGGGCCGCAGAACGGCACGGAGGGTGATCCCCGGCACGTCCTGCGCGAGCAGCAGCCAGCGTTCCATCGTGGCGGTGTCGATCGGGCGGGTTTCGGTCAGATGATGGAGGAAGCGCAGCACCTGCGTGCCGGCCGGCCCGATATCGCCATCGAGCTTCACCGAGGCGATGTGGCCCTCGGTGACGATGAAACGCAGCGCCCCCTCGGCCGAGATCGCGGCAGAAACGACCGACAGAACATACCCGTCCTCCCGGTATAGAGCGAGAATGGCCCGGCGAACCTCCTCGATGCGGGCGAGCTTCACCGGCCCTGTCAGCCCCGCGGTGAGCGCGCCGAGGCGGGCGGGCGGATAGGCGGTGGCGCCCTCGATCACGACCGATCGGACTTCGACCGCAACGTCCGGCACGCTGCCGTCGGGGCCGGTCGGGTGAGTGAGGTCGATGCCCGGCCCCACGGCGGGAGGAACCGAAGGCAGGATGCGCGGAATCGGCGAGCCTTGCGGTACCGGATTGGTCACCGACAACGGCGGGATCTGCGCCAGAGCAGGCACAGCAACCAGCAGCGCCGGCACAATCGGCCAGAACAAACGCTGCCAGGCGCGCTTGAAGAAGTCGCGACCGTGCATGCGGCCCATGCCCTCCCCGGCATCGGGAACCTGTCCTAGCGTCGTTTCACTACGTTGACATTATCGCCGGCTGCCTGGCAACGCCAGAATATCGCCCCCGCAAGCGAAGGCGCCGGCGCTTCGGCCCGGCATGAGAATTCGGGCGCCACCCCCGGGGACTTTGGAGGCGGCCAAGACCACAGGGCTGTGCCCCCGATGTCCCAAAGGGACACAAGTCAGGGTTCTGAAATCCCTCGACCCGCAGTCCTCACGGGACGACCTTATCGGTCTCTGGCCTCCGCGGGGCGGGCCATGATCGGGACACCGAGAGCGAAAAGCATGCCGCGACGCAGGGTCCGAATGCCGGGTGAGGATGGTCGGGAACCGAAGAGGGCGGACCTTCCGAAGTTCGGGCGTGCCGAGCGGCGCGAATCGATCCTGATGAAACGTGGAGAGAGCATATCATATTCGTATCGAAATCAGACACTGGTGGCGTCGGGCTTTTC
>DAICZL010000737.1 GCA_027311165.1 bacterium | reverse complement strand
CCGGAAAATCGACCCTGCTGCGCTGCCTCAACCGGCTGGAGGAGGCGTCCTCCGGCTCGGTCGTGGTGGACGGGATCGACCTGCTGGACCGGCGCACGGACATCAACCATGCGCGCCAGCGCATCGGCATGGTGTTCCAGTACTTCAACCTCTATCCGCACATGACCGCGCTCGGCAACGTCACGCTCGCGCTGCGCAAGGTGGCGCGGAAATCCCGCGCGGAGGCGGAGGCGATCGGGCTGGCCGCGCTGGAGCGCGTGGGGCTGGCCGATCGCGCGCACCACACCCCGGCGCAACTGTCGGGCGGGCAGCAGCAGCGGGTGGCGATCGCGCGGGCGATCGCGCTGGAACCCCGCGTGATGCTGTTCGACGAACCGACCAGCGCGCTCGACCCCGAACTGGTAGGCGGGGTGCTGGCGGTGATGCGCGAATTGCGGGCGAGCGGGATGACGATGGTGGTGGTTTCGCACGAGATGGGATTCGCGCGCAATGCCGCCGATCGCGTGCTGTTCATGGATCAGGGCACGATCGTCGAGCAGGGACCGCCCGCGCAGGTGTTCGGCGACCCGCGCGAGGAGCGCACGCGCGCCTTCATCAGCCAGATCCAGCGGCATTGAGCGGGCTGGCGCGCGCATGACCGGCTGGGACCGTTTCGCCGACGCTTTCCTCAACCGGGCGGTGATGGCGCACTACCTGCCGCAGATCGAGCAGGGTTTCGTGCTGACGGTCGAGCTCGCGGTGCTGGTGGTCATTACCGGCATCGCGGCGGGGCTGGCGCTGGCGATGCTGCGCAGCCTCGGCATCCGTCCGCTCAACTGGGCGATCGTGTTCTTCGTCGATCTGTTCCGCGCGCTGCCGCCGCTCGTCATCATCGTGCTGATCTATTTCGGCCTGCCGTCGGCCGGGATTTCCCCCTCCGCGTTCGGCGCCACCTGGGCGAGTCTCGGGCTGGAACTGGCGGCCTTCGCCGAGGAGATCTTCTGGGCCGGCATCACCGCCGTGCCGCGCGGGCAGTGGGAGGCGGCGCGTTCCACCGGCCTCGGCTTCTGCCAGACCCTGAGCCTGGTGGTGCTGCCGCAGGCGCTGCGCCTGACGATTCCGCCGCTCACCAACCGGACCATCGCCATCACCAAGGGCACCGCGCTCGGCTCGGTGATCGGTCTGGCGGAGATCCTGTCGCAGGCCTCGGCGGGGGAATCCCTCAGCTTCAACCCCTCGCCGCTCACGCTCGGGGCCGCCGCCTATCTGCTGCTGTTCATCCCCGTGGTGCTGTTCGGACGCTGGATCGAAACACGGTTCGCCTGGAAACGATGATCGACACGTTCTTCAACCTCGGGATCATCGCGCAGGCCTGGCCGATCCTGCTGGCAGGCTTCGGCGCGACGCTGGTGCTGACCGCGATCACCGTGCCGCTCGGCTGCCTGTCGGGCCTGCTGCTGGCCGCCGGATCGACGATCCGCCATCCGCTGGTGCGCTGGCCGCTGATGGCCTGGGTCGATTTCTTCCGCGCGCTACCGCCGCTCGTGCTGCTGATCTTTCTCTATGCCGGGCTGCCGTTCGCCGGCGTGCGGATCGGCGCCTATGGCTGCGTGGCGCTGGGGTTTTTCCTCAACACCGGCGCCTATTACGGGGAGATCCTGCGCGCCGGCATCGAGAGTGTGCCGCCGGGGCAGACCGAGGCGGCGCGGTCGACCGGGCTCTCCCGCCTTCAGGCGCTGGCCTTCGTCGTCCTGCCGCAGGCGGTGCGTAATGTGCTGCCGGATCTGCTGTCGAACACGGTGGAGGTCGTGAAGCTCACCTCCATCGCCAGCGTCGTGGCGCTGCCGGAACTGCTGTACGAGGCGCGGCAGGCGCAAAGCGTGACCTACAACCCGACGCCGATCGTCGCCGCGGCGGTGCTCTATTTCCTGCTGCTGTGGCCGGCGGTGCGTCTGCTCAGCCGGCTGCAGAACCGGGCGATCGCCGGCCGGGGGTGAGGAACCCGGGGGTGAGGAACAAGGCCGGGAAGCACTTGCCCCGCCCCTATGCCCCCGCTTTCGCCAGCCGGTCGAACGCCGCCAGCCGCGCCAGCAGCGCCGGCATCTCCCGCAGCGGAATCATGTTCGGTCCGTCCGACGGCGCACGGTCCGGATCGGTGTGCGTTTCGATGAACACCGCGGCGC
>DAICZL010000736.1 GCA_027311165.1 bacterium | reverse complement strand
GCGCCCGCCTTTCCGATCCGTCGGGATCGCTCCTGAACCCTAGCATCGCCGGTGGCGTCGGGCAGGGTTGCCGGCCGGCCACGCCCCCCCTAGGCTTGCATCGGTGAAATGGATCGGGACGCCGATGCGCTGGCTCATCGTCTTGCTGTTGTTGCTGCCGATGCGGGTCCGGGCGGAGCAGGAGCCCACTCTGAACTGGCTGTTGGATGGCTGCCGCGGGGTCGCCGCCAATCGGCCAGGGGGAGACCCCAAGGTCGATGCCTGCCTCGGGTCGGTCCGCTCGGTCATTTCGGTGGGGCAGATCAACAGCGATATCTGCGTGCCGGACGGGGTCGATGCGAGCCAGGGTGTGGCGATCGTGATCCAGTATATCGACCGGACCAGGCACAGCGCCGACGCTCAGTTCGGCCAGATGGCCTATGCGGCGCTGAAAGCCTCCTGGCCCTGCGGCCATTGAGCCGCGACGGGGGGCCGGTCTGCCGGCGCCTCGCGGGGCGGAGGCCGCCCCCGGCCGGTGCCGGGCGCGGACAATCCGGCGCATGATCGATCCCGACCGGTTCGATCCCCTTGCCTATGTCGCCGCAGTGGCGCCGGCGATGGGGCTCGCCCTGGACGCGGCGCGGCTGGAGGCGGTGGCCGCGGCGCTGGCCCTGGTCGCACGGGTCGCGGCGCCGGCGCTCGCGTATGTCCTGGACGCAGAGACCGAGCCGGCCCCCGTTTTCGCGCCGTGAACGATCTGCATCTGGCCTCCGCCGGCGCGATCGCCGCGCGGGTCCGCGGCCAGGAAGTCAGCGCGACCGAGGTGGCGGCGGCGGCGCTGGCGCGTATCGACCGGCACAACGCGGCACTCGGCGCCTTCACCGAGGTGACCGCTGCGCGCGCGCTGGCGGAGTCGGCGCAGATCGATGCCGCGATCGCTGCCGGCATCGATCCGGGTCCGCTCGCCGGCGTGCCCTTCGCCGCCAAGAATCTGTTCGACCTGGCCGGCACCATCACCCTGGCCGGCAGCCGGATCGAGCGCCGCCGGCCGCCGGCCGGGCAGGACGCTTTCGCCGTGGCGGCGCTGCGCCGTGCCGGCGCGGTCTGCCTGGGCGCCCTGAACATGGACGAATACGCCTACGGCTTCACCACCGAGAACAGCCATTACGGACCGGCGCGCAATCCCCACGATACAAGCCGCAGCGCCGGCGGTTCCTCCGGCGGCTCGGCGGCCGCGGTCGCCGGGGGGCTCGTGCCGCTGGCGCTCGCGACCGATACCAACGGCTCGATCCGGGTGCCGGCCAGCCTGACCGGACTGTTCGGGATCAAGCCGACCTATGGGCTTCTGTCGCGGCGCGGTGCGCTGGCTTTCGTGCCGAGCCTCGATCATGTCGGGCCGCTGGCGCGCGACACCGCAGACCTCGCCGCCTGCTATGACGCGATGCTGGGCGCGGACGAGGCGGATCCGGCCCAGGCCAGGCGGTCCGATGAGCCGGTCAGCGCCATGCTGGACAGAGGGGTCGGCGGGCTGCGCATCGCCCGGCTCGGCGGGTATTTCCGCGCGCAGGGCCTGGACGTGGCGCAGGCCGCGGCCGATGCCGTGGCGACGGCGCTGGGGGCGGTGGCCGAGGTCGAACTGGCGGACGCGGCGGCGGGACGGGCGGCGGCCTTCCTGATCACCAGCGCCGAGGGCGCGCAGATGCATCTGGCCGATCTGCGCAGCCGGATCGGGGAATTCGATCCGCTGATCCAGAACCGGCTGCTGGCCGGCGCGCTGATCCCCGCGCAATGGTTGCTGCAGGCCCAGCGCGTGCGCGCCGCCTTCCGCGCCAGTGCCGCCGCGCTGCTGCGCGACTGGGACATACTGGTGGCCCCCGCGACCCCGGCCGCCGCGAGCCCGCTCGGGCAGGAATGGCTGGAGGTCGACGGGCAGCTTCTGCCGCTGCGGCCCTCGCTCGGGGTCTATACCCAGCCGCTCAGCTGCATCGGGCTGCCGGTGCTGGCGGTCCCGTTGCAATCGCGGGCGGGCGGGCTGCCGATCGGGGTGCAGCTGG
>DAICZL010000734.1 GCA_027311165.1 bacterium | reverse complement strand
CGTCGCCCTTGGTGATCCGGCCATCCTTGCCACTGCCGTCGCACAGTTGAGCGGCGCTGATCCCCTGTTCGATCAGGATCTTGGCGGCGGCGGGCAGTGGCGCTGGAAGGGGCGCGCCAGCGGTGGAGCCAGAGGCGGTGGCATGGATCGGGATCGGTTCGCGCGGCGCGGCGGGACGTGCGACCGGTCCGGGGGGCAGGGGCGGCGCGCGCACGCCGGCGGGCGGATTGGCCGCCGGTGCCGCGCCGGTCATTGCGCCCGGAGAGCCGTCGACCAGGCCCAGCACCGTGCCCACCGCCACCTCGGCACCTTCGGCGACGCTGATCTCGGTCAGCACCCCGGCAGCGGGCGCGTTGACTTCGACGGTCACCTTGTCGGTTTCGAGCTCCACCACCGGCTCGTCGGCGGCAAGCACCGATCCGGCCTGCTTGATCCAGCGGGCAACGGTGGCGGTGGTGACGCTCTCGCCCAGCGTGGGCACCCTGATCTCGGTCGCCATCGTGGTTTTCCCCGGCTTCTCGTGAAGAAGAACTACGGCCATGGCTCTGCTCCCATGACCCATCGAGACCCGCCAGGGACCTGAGGTCCCTAACCCCGCATTCGTTGGGGGGTATCCGCCAGCGAGCGGAGTCTGGGGCCAAGGCCCCGGTGGGGTCCCCAATGGGCCATGGGGCAAAGCCTCCGGCCTTTTATGCCAGCCGTAACGCCACTTGCACCAGCGCCCGCTGCTGCGCCGCATGGACCCGCGCCAGGCCGGTGGCCGGGCTCGCCGCCTCCTCGCGCCCGACATAGAACGGCCGCCGGGCACGGATTTCCATCCGTTGCAGCACCTTCTCGATCCGCCGGTCCACGAAGCTCCAGGCGCCCATGTTCTCGGGCTCTTCCTGGCACCAGGCGATCTCAGCGTTGACGTAAGGAGCCAGCACTGCGGGCAGCGAACGCACCGGGAACGGGTAGAGCTGCTCGAGCCGAATGATAGCGACGTCCTGCACGCCCTTCTCCCGCCGTTCCGCAAGCAAGTCATAATAGACCTTGCCGGTGCACAGCACCACGCGCTTGACCTGCTCGGGCGCGAGGATCGGGTCGATCTCGGGCAGCACCGTCAGGAAGCGGCTGCCGTTGCTGAAGTCTTCGATCGGCGAGACCGCCAGCTTGTGGCGAAGCAGCGATTTCGGGGTCATGATGATTAGCGGCTTGCGGAAATTTCGCTTCAGCTGCCGGCGCAGCGCGTGGAAATAGCTCGCCGGCGTGGTCAGGTTGCAGACCGTCATGTTGCGCTCGGCGCAAAGCTGCAGATAGCGCTCGGGCCGGGCCGAGGAATGCTCCGGACCCTGGCCCTCATGGCCGTGCGGCAGCAACAGGGTCAGGCCGGACATGCGCAGCCACTTGGTCTCGCCGCTGGCCAGGAACTGGTCGATGATCACCTGCGCGCCATTGGCGAAATCGCCGAACTGCGCCTCCCACAGCACTAGGGTGCGGGGATCGGCCAGGGTGTATCCATATTCGAAGCCAAGCACGCCGACTTCCGAAAGTAGCGAGTTGTAGACCTCGATCCGAGCCTGATCAGGGGCAATGTTGTTCAGCGGCACGTATTCGTTCTGGTTGGTCTGGTCGATCAGCACAGCGTGGCGGTGGCTGAACGTGCCGCGCTGGCTGTCTTCGCCCGACAACCGTACCCGATGCCCCTCCAGCAACAGGCTGCCGAAAGCCAGCGCCTCGCCGGTCGCCCAGTCGACGCCCTCGCTACCGGCCAACATCGCCTGTTTGGCTTCGAGCTGGCGGGCGATCTTCGGATTGACGTCGAACTCCGCGGGCACCCGGCACAGCGCAGCACCGACCTGCTGCAGCGTGTCCATCGCCACGGCGGTGGGCTCGTCCACCCGCTCGTCTTCCTGATCGGACTGTTTCAGCCCTGCCCAATGCCCCTCCAGCCAGTCCGCCTTGTTGGGCTTATAGGATTGCGCGGCCTGGTAGGCGGCCTCCAGCGTAGCGGCGAATTCGTCCCAGACGGCCTGCGCCCGCTCAGCGCTTGTGCTGCCTTCGGCGACCAGCTTTTCCGTATATAGGGTGCGGGTGGTCTTCTGCGCCTTGATGGCGCGGTACATGATGGGCTGGGTGAAGGCTGGCTCGTCTGTCTCGTTGTGGCCGTGGCGACGGTAGCAGACGATGTCCAGCACCACGTCGGCGCCGAACTGCATGCGGAACTCCGTGACCAGCCGGGCGCAATACAGAACCGCTTCCGGATCGTCGCCGTTCACGTGCAGGATCGGCGATTGGATCGCTTTCGCCACGTCAGTGCAATAAAGCCCCGAATAGGCATGCGCCGGAACGGTGGTGAAACCGATCTGGTTATTTACGATCAGATGTACCGTTCCGCCGGTGCGATAGCCGATCAGCTGGCTCATTGCCAGGGTCTCATACACGAGGCCCTGACCGGCGAAAGCGGCATCGCCGTGCATCAGGATGCCCATGACACTGCGCCTGGTCTTGGTGTCCCCAGCCATGTCCTGGCGGGCGCGCACCTTGCCAACCACCACCGGATCAACCGCTTCCAGGTGCGATGGATTAGGCTGGAGCGAAAGATGCACCGTATGGCCGGCGATCTCCATGTCCGTCGAGGTGCCTAGGTGATACTTCACGTCACCCGAGCCCTGCACGTCGTCGGGCTTGAAGCTCTCGCCGCCGAACTCGCTGAACACCGCGGTCAGCGGCTTCTTGACGATGTTCACCAGCGTGTTCAGCCGGCCGCGATGAGGCATGCCGATCGCCATCTCGCGCACGCCAGAGGCTGCAGCCGTCTCGATGATCGCGTGCAGAGCCGGGATCGTTACCTCTGCGCCTTCCAGGCCGAAGCGTTTGGTGCCCACGTACCGCTTCTGGCAGAAGGCCTCGAATCCCTCGGCCTCAGTGAGCTGGCGCAGAATGCGCATCTTCGCCGGCACATCCAGGCCATGGCGCCAGGGTGCCCCCTCGATCTTGCGCTGGATCCAGGATTTCTGATCCGGATCCTGGATATGCATGAACTCGACACCGATCGAGCCGCAATAGGTCTGCCGCAGGATTTCGATGATTTCACGCAGGCTCGCGGTTTCGCGGCCCAATACCTTATCGATGAAGATAGGGCGGTCGAGATCGGCCTCATTAAAGCCGTAGCTGCGTGGGTCGAGCTCAGGGTGCGACTTTGGCACCTGCAGGCCGAGCGGATCGAGCTTCGCCTCCAGATGGCCGCGCACGCGATAGGCGCGGATCAGCATCAGGGCACGGATGGAATCGATGGTGGCGGCGCGGACCTGTTCGGCGCTGGCTGCGCCGGTTGGTGCTGGTTGGGTGGGAAACGGCACTTCCGTTGGCGAGGCATCCGCCTGACGGGGTGACCAGGAGGCGCCGGAGGCATCGGTCAGTACCGCTCGCTGCTCGTCGTTCAGTGAGGCGAACAGCTCCGCGAAACTGGGGTCGACCGAAGTGTGGTCGGTCGCCCAGCGGGCATACAGATCGGCGATGAACGCCGCGTTGGCGCCATTGAAGGCGGTTGCAAGGATGTCGACGCCTGCCATGGTTCTCTCTTACTGACCGAGCCTGCGGTGCCTATCAGGCGCCTGAAGCCTCAACATAGAGTTGCTGCACTGCCCGCGTGAGCCTGGGAAGCAGGGCGCAGGGTTGCCGGGGGGGCATGGCCTAAGCCAGGACCGCGATTTGCCCGAGACACGCATGGGCCGGAGGTTCCCCCCTGAACCAGGGCCGAGGTCCTTGCGGTGGGTGCAGGGGCAAAGCCCTCGGGCGTCCTTCACCCCCCTGCCAGTGCTTTGACCATCGTGCTCCCCAATGCCGCCGGGCTGTCGGCAACGTGGATCCCTGCCGCCCGCATCGCTTCCACTTTTGCTGCCGCGGTATCCCGCCCGCCGCTGATCACCGCCCCGGCATGGCCCATTCTGCGCCCGGGCGGGGCGGTCGCCCCGGCGATGAACCCCACGACCGGCTTCTTGATCTTGTGGGCAGCTAGAAATTCGGCCGCGTCGATCTCGCTCTGCCCGCCGATCTCGCCGATCAGGATGATCTGCCTGGTCTCGGGATCGGCCAGGAACAGCTCCAACACCTCGATGAAGTCTGTACCCTTCACCGGATCCCCGCCGATGCCAACGCAGGTGCTCTGGCCCAGACCGGCCGCCGTGGTCTGCGCCACCGCCTCATAGGTCAGCGTGCCGGAACGCGAGACGATGCCGACACTGCCGCGGCGGTGGATATGGCCCGGCATGATGCCGATCTTGCACGCATCTGGGGTGATCACGCCCGGGCAGTTGGGCCCGATCAGGCGCGAGCCGGTGCCGCACAGTGCGCGGCGCACCCGCACCATGTCCAGCACCGGAATGCCCTCGGTGATGCAGACGATCAGCTCCATTCCGGCGTCGATCGCCTCCAGGATGGCGTCCGCGGCGAAGGGCGGGGGCACGTAGATCCCGGTGGCGGTGGCGCCGGTCTTCTCCCGAGCCTCGGCCACCGTGTCGAACACCGGCAGATCGAGATGAAGGCTGCCGCCCTTGCCCGGTGTTACCCCGCCGACGACCTTGGTGCCGTAGGCGATAGCCTGTTCAGAATGGAAGGTGCCCTGGGCGCCGGTGAAGCCCTGGGTGATCACGCGGGTGGATGCGTCGACCAGTACGGCCATGTCAGGCGGCCTCCTGCACGGCCTTGACCACCTTTTCGGCGGCGTCGGCCAGGTTGTCCGCCGCGATGATCGGCAGCCCGGATTTGGCCAGGATCTCCTTGCCGAGCGCCACGTTGGTGCCTTCCAGCCGCACCACCAGCGGCACGCTCAGCGAGACCTCCCGCGCCGCCGCCACCACGCCCTCCGCGATCACGTCGCAGCGCATGATGCCGCCGAAGATGTTGACCAGGATGCCCTCTACGTTCGGGTCCGACAGGATGATCTTGAACGCCGCCGTCACCCGCTCCTTGGTCGCCCCGCCACCGACATCGAGGAAATTGGCCGGCGCCGCGCCATACAGCTTGATGATGTCCATCGTCGCCATCGCCAGGCCGGCGCCGTTGACCATGCAGCCGATGGTGCCGTCCAGTGCCACGTAGTTGAGCGCGTGCCGCGCGGCCTCGAGCTCCTTCGGGTCCTCCTCCGCCTCGTCGCGCAGGGCTTCCAGCTCGGCGTGGCGGAACAGGGCGTTGTCGTCGAAGCTGATCTTGGCATCCAGCGCCACCACCGCGCCGGCGCCGGTGACGACCAGCGGGTTGATCTCCATGATCGCGGCATCCAGCGAGACGAACGCCTCATAGATCGCGCTCACGAACTTGGTGAACGTGCCGACCTGCTTGCCTTCCAGGCCCAGGCCGAAGGCCAGCTTGCGGGCGTGGAA
>DAICZL010000732.1 GCA_027311165.1 bacterium | reverse complement strand
ATGGCAGATCGTGCAGGCGGAGGGTCCCCCCGCCCGGCCCTTGGTCGCCAGGTCTTCGCCCCGGGCCAGGCTTCCGGGCGGCACATAGGCGATGAAGGGCGACCTCGCGTCCCGCAACTCCGTCCGGACCGGATCGGCGGGCGTTTCGATGATCCGTCGGCCGATCGGCTCCACGCCGCCGCCGGCGATGGGTACCAGCATCCAGCCCATGGTTCTGGTTTGCGGCACCGTGCCGGTCTCGATCACCGTGATCCATGGCTGGCGCGGCAAGGCGGCGAAATAGGCGGCGGCGACGCGCATTTCCTCGTCCGTGGCCGCCCTGGTGATCGCGGCCATCAGCTTTGCCGGCTGTTCGCGCGGCTCGGAGCTGTGGCGCGCCCCGCTTTTGAAATCGGCGATCTGGCGGAGCATGTACTCGGCCGGCAGCCCTGCGAGGCTCGCATTTTCGGGCCGGCCGAGCCCGTTGGGCAGATGGCAGAAACCGCAGGCATAGACATCGGGCTTGCGCCCATTGGCGACGATTTCGGGCATCGGCGGATGATCGTCGGGATGCCAGTCGGGAGCAGCGAACCGGTCGCGCAGTTCGGCCGCGGTGAAGGTCTGCGTACTGCCGGGCACCCGACGCGGGGTGGCATCGTCCTGCGGGGCTTGCAGGCCCGGGGGATTGACGGGGAAGGCCCAGGATGGCGGCTCGGCGGCGGCCAGAGGGAAGATCGCGAGCATCAGTGGGACAGCGAGGACGATGGCGCGGGCGTTCATCGGATGGCCTCTGGGATTGGCTCTCACCGGCGGCAAGATAGGGTAAGCCAAGGGCTCCCGCCCCCATCGGGGGACCCGGAGTCCTTGGAGGGTACCCCCCAGGGAAAGGGGTCTGGGGCCAAGGCCCCCTTGGGAGACCAAGTGGGAGTCCAGAGGGCGAAGCCCTTTGGCCTCACCTCCGCCGCATCGACGCCCGTGCCGGCGGATATTCCTCCCCCGAGGGCCTATTCGGCCGCGAGCAGCGTCCCGATCAGCCGGTTGACCTCTGCCGGGTTCTCGATATGCACCATGTGCCCGGCGCTTGCGATCACGTGGCGCCCTTCCTCCGGCAGCGCCGCGGCGTGGGTGGCGGGGATGATCCGGTCGGCCGCGCCCCAGATCGCCTGCACCGGCATCGGCAGCGCGCCGATCCGCCCGGCCAGCACGCTGCTCTGCTGCCCCCCCGCGAAGGCCGCGCCGGCGATCGCGCGCAGCGCCGGCAGCACCCCGTCCAGGCGCTTGTATTTCAGCAGATCGTCGATCATGTCGCGGCTCACCAGGGACGGATCGGCGAACAGCGTCTCCACCGCGGTTTTCATGTCCTTGCGCTTGTCGGCGGCGATGAAGCCCTCGATATAGGCCATGTTGATCTCGGGCCCGAGTCCCGCCGAGCACACCAGGCTGACCGAGGCCACCCGCGCCGGCTGGTCGAGCGCCATCTGCAGGGCGATCGCGCCGCCCAGCGAATGGCCAGCCAGGTGCACGCGCGGGATCTCCAGCGCATCCAGCATTCCCCGCAGCGTGGCGGCGAGGCCGGCGACATCGGGGGCGGCGACATCCTTGGCCGAGCCGCCATGGCCGGGCAGGTCCACCGCATAGACCGCGCGGCCCTCGGCCAGCGCCGGCTGGTTGAGCTGCCAGTTGGTCAGGTCGCCGCCGAAACCATGGATCAGCAGCACCGGCGTCGCCGTGCCTTCGCCGGCCAGCAGGTAGCGCAGGGGGCGGCCGCCGACCTCGATCATGCGGGGCTCGGGCGGCGGGGCCTCGACCGCGGCGGCCTGGGTCTCCCGATAGGCGGCGACGAATGCGTCGAGATCGGCGTCCGGCACGGCGGCATCCGCCACCACGCCCAGCAGCGCGCCCACCGGCACGGTTTCGCCCTCGGCGGTGACGATCCGCCGCAGCAGGCCGGTATGGGGGGATTCCCAGACATTGGCGATCTTGCTTGTCTCGATCTCCAGGATTTCCTGGCCGGCGGTGATGGCATCGCCCTCGGCGACCAGCCAGCCGGTCACCTTGCCCTCGGTCATCGCCAGGCCCCATTTGGGCATGCCCAGCGGCTTGATGTCCTCGGTCATACTGAGTGCCTCCCAAAGGCAAGGTAAGGCCAGGGCTCTGCCCTGGAGAAGCTGGGGCCTCGGCCCCAGACCCCTTTTCGAAAGGGCTCTAAGGGCGCGCCCTTGGTCGGTTCCAGGGGTGAAGCCCCTGGCCTTGCTTGCTCACGCCATCACCGCCCGCACCGCCGCGGCAATACGCTCCGGCCCCGGAATATACGCATCCTCCAGCGTGGGCGAGAACGGCACCGGCGTGTGTGGCGGGCAGACCATCTGGATCGGCGCCTTCAGCGATCGGAACGCGTGCTGCGCGATAAAGGCCGACACGTCGGTCGCCATGTTGCAGCGCGGGCTCGCCTCGTCCACCACCACCAGCCGCCCGGTGGCCTCGACGCTTTCCAGGATGCTGTCGGTATCGAGCGGCGAGGTGGTGCGCGGGTCGATCACCGTGCAGGCGATCTTCTCGCGCTTGAGCTCGTCGGCGACCTTGTTCGCGAATTGCACCATCCGCCCGAACGCGACGATGGTGACATCGCCGCCCTCGCGGGTGAGGTGCGCCTCCCCGAACGGGATGGTATAGGGCTCGTCGGGCACCTCCTCCTGATCGTCGTACATCATCTTGTGTTCCAGGAAGATCACCGGATCATCGTCGCGGATCGCCTGGGTGAGCAGGCCCTTGGCCTCGTAGGCCGAGGACGGGATGGCGACCTTCAGCCCGGGGATGTGGGTGAAGATCGGATACAGGCACTGGCTGTGCTGGCTGGCGGCGCGGAAGCCCGCGCCGTACATCGTGCGGATCACCACCGGAGTGACCGCGTTGCCGCCGAACATGTAGCGGAACTTGGCGGCCTGGTTGAAGATCTGGTCGAAACACACACCCAGGAAATCGACGAACATCAGTTCCGCCACCGGGCGCAGTCCGGTGGCGGCGGCGCCGATGAAGGCGCTTTCGGTGATCGGCGTATCGAGCACCCGGCCGCGGCCGAATTCCGGCATCAGCCCCTTGGTGACGCCGAGCGGTCCGCCCCAGGCGTCGTCCTCGCCCTGGCTTTCGATGCCCCCGGCATTGTCCTCGCCCATGATCACCACGCGCGGGTCGCGGCGCATTTCCTGGGCCAGCGCCTCGTTGATCGCCTGGCGGAAGGATTTCTTCGACATGTTCGGCGCTCCCTCAGTACGAGACGTAGACGTCGGTCAGCAGTTCCGCCGGCGC
>DAICZL010000728.1 GCA_027311165.1 bacterium | reverse complement strand
GGTCGCGGGCGAGCGGCGCCAGATCCCAGTTGGCCATCATCGCCAGCGCCGCCGCTGCATGGCCGGGGCAGCGCACCAGCAGCCGGTAGCAGCGAACCCCGGCGGCATCGATCGACGAGCCGGTGCCGCGCAGCAGGCCCTCCAGCACCGCCGGATCAGCGGCGCGCCAGGCGAACAGTGTCGGCACCAGCGGGCAGGCGGCGAGCAGCCGCGCCGCCGGCCTGAAGATCCGTCCCGGCGCGCCCTGCAGCGGCAGGATCGCCCCGTTCAGACTGACCAGCAGGCCCGGATCGATCAGCCCGTCCAGGCTCATCCGCGCCAGGATCGCCGCCCCGGCGGAATGCCCGACCGCCACCGCCGGCGACAGCCCGAGCTGGTCGAGCAGGGCCGCGACCGAACGTGCCATGCCGGCCAGCGACATGCGGTGTTCCGCAGGCTGCTCGGTGAAGCCGTGGCCGGGCAGGTCGGGCGCGACCACGATGAACCTTGCCGCCAGCCTCGGGGCGAGGTCGCGCCAGGAATGCGTCGCCGCGCCGGTACCGTGCAGCAGCAGCAGCACCGGGGGAAGCGGCCCACCCGTAGGGCCCTCCCCCGTTTTGCCAACGCCCGTATTGCCAACGCCCGTATGGCCCCCACCCGTCGGGCTCCCTCCCGGCTGGGGCGGTTCCAGCACCTGCACATGCCAGCGCAGCCCGCCGGCGCTGATGAAGCGGCTGGCGGCGCGGTTGGGCCAGTCGCGCCCCTCGCGCGCCCAGTCCGGCGCGGCCGCGCTCACGCCGGCCGACCCTGCAACGGCACTGCCGCGGCGCGGGAAAGAATGATGCGGTTCATCCGGGCATGATCAGGCGAATGCGCGGCTTCGCCAAGCGGGTTTGGCGGGCAGAGCGGCGCAAGGCCGGGAGGGTCGCCAACCGGTTTCGCCCGTGGGTTTCCCCCCCGTGGGTTTCCTCCCTTGGGTTTCCTCCCTTGGGTTTCCCCCCTTAGGTTTCCTCCCTTGGGTTTCCTCCACGGATTTCCTCTCCGGATTTCCTTTGCGGGAACCCTTTCCCGGGAATTCGCCCCCGGGACTGCGGGGTCCAAGGGGAACGGGCGAGCGTCGCTGCCCCACTGGTCCCGCCGGGCCGCGGGGGGGACAATCAGGCCTTGCCGCGATCCTTCCGGCACTTTGACTCGCGCCTGCCCCGATGGTCTGAATGCGTCGCCGCGGCGCGAACCGGGCCGCAACCACGGGGGTTCTCCTATGCGCTACAATCAGCTCGGTCGCACCGGCCTGTTCGTCTCCGAGCTCTGTCTCGGCACCATGACCTTCGGCGGCAGCGGCGAGGTCTGGAGCAAGATGGGCGCGCTGCAGCAGGAGGCGGTCGATGGCCTGGTCCGCGACGCGCTGGCCGCCGGGATCAACTTCATCGACACGGCCGATGTCTATTCCTTCGGCGAGTCCGAGACCCTGCTCGGCCGGTCGCTGCGCAATCTCGGCGTCCGGCGCAGCGATGTGGTGATCGCCACCAAGGTCTATGGCGCGATGGGCCCCGGCCCGAACGACCGCGGCGCCTCGCGCGGGCATATCATGGACGGCGTGCAGGCCAGCCTGGAACGGCTGCAGACCGACCATATCGACCTCTACCAGATCCACGGCACCGATCCGGTGACCCCGATCGAGGAAACCCTGCGCGCGCTCGATGATCTGGTACGCCAGGGGCTGGTGCGCTATATCGGCGTTTCCAACTGGCAGGCCTGGCGGATCATGAAGGCGCTCGGCCTCGCCGACCGGCATGGCTGGTCCCGCTTCGTCAGCCTGCAGGCCTATTACACCATCGCCGGCCGCGATCTGGAGCGCGAGATCGTGCCGCTGCTGGCCGAGGAAGGGCTCGGGCTGATGGTCTGGAGCCCGCTCGCCGGCGGCCTGCTGTCGGGCAAGTTCGGCCCCGGATCGAACGGGCCGGAGGATGCCCGCCGGACCAGCTTCGACTTCCCCCCCGTCGATCGCGCGCATGCCTGGACCTGCGTCGCGGCGATGCGCGAGATCGCCGAGGCGCACCAGGTCTCGGTGGCGCGCGTCGCCCTCGCCTGGCTGCTGGCCAGGCCACAGGTCAGCAGCGTGATCATCGGCGCCCGCCGCGCCGAGCAGCTGGCGGACAACATCGCGGCCACCACGCTGGTGCTCTCGGCCGAGGAACTGGCGACGCTCGATCGGGTGAGCGCGCTGCGGGCGGAATATCCGGGGTGGATGCTGGAACGCCAGGGCGCCGGCCGCCGGCCGCAGGATTTCAATCCGGCAGGCTGAGCGTCAGCGAGGCGGGGCCGGACGCCGGATGACCCGATGGCGCGAGGCCCCAGAGGGGGCTCTGCCCCCATGACCCCCAGGGGGCTCCGCCCCCATGACTCCCAGGGGGCTCCGCCCCCATG
>DAICZL010000704.1 GCA_027311165.1 bacterium | reverse complement strand
CCAGGCGATCACCGCCGAGAGCAGCGGCGGCGGCACGCTGGCCGGCGAGGCGGCGAGCAGCATGCCCATCCCCGGCACGATGCGGCCGGTGCCGAACAGATTGTTCAGGGTCAGGGCGCAGGCGACCGCGCCGCCATCCTTATCCAGGGTGACGAACGAGGTGGAGGCCGGCAGCAGCGGCAGGCTCGCCTCCGGCGCCGGGGCGCGCAGCATCGCCTGCGGATCGCCCCCGGACTGGCGCCACAGCGTGGCGACCGCGGCGGCGCGCGCGCCGGCGGCATCGAGCGCGGCGGGATTGGCCTGCAGCACGCCGAACGCCGCCGCCGCCGCCAGCCCGCCATCGGCCGGCGGGGGCAGGAATGCCGCCAGATCCGGCCCCGCCGGGACACTCAGCACGGGGACCACCTTGGGCAGCGCGGCGCGCAGATCGCCGAGCGCCAGTGCTCCACCGGCCAGCGGCGAGGCCTGTTCCAGCCGCCGCGCCATCTGCCCCTGATACAGATCGCCCACCCCGGAGACGCGGATCTGGGCGATCGTCGCGCCGAGTTCGGGCTGCACCATCTTGCTGCCTTCGACCAGCGGACTCCCGTCCGGGGCGAACACCGCGCGCGCATTGGGGTCGGCCATCAGCGGGCCGGCGATCAGGGCGAGATCGCTCGCGAACGCGCGCGAGACGGGCACGCCGAACCGGGCGAATTGTTCAGCCGGGCTGATCAGGGTTTCAAACGGCCGGTGGCCGTAGCGGGCATGCAGAGCGAACAGCCCGCGCGCGAGCATCGGCACCGCGGCAGGCCGGTCGCCGCTGCCGGGGCTGGCCGGAGCGCCGGGCAGGAACAGCACCGCCTCCGGCACGCCGGCATTGATCGACTTGCGATCGGGGTTATAGACCACACAGGCGCCGCCGCCGCCGATGCCGGCGCGCGAGGGCAGGGTGACGGCCAGGGTGAACCCCAGCGCCACCGCGGCATCCGCGGCATTGCCGCCGGCCGAGAGCACTTCCCGCGCCGCGAGCACGGCCCGCGGCTCATCGGCCGCGACGCCGCCCAGAAAACCCTGGACATGGCCGGGGGTGCCTTCCGGCGGACCGCCCTTGCCCAGCACCGAGTCGCTGACCGAAGAGAGGGTGTCGCAGCCGGCCAGCCACAGAGCGGCCGCGAGCATCGCCGCGTGGAACCGCCGGGGCGCGCCGGGCCGGACGCGGCCACGGGCGGATCGGGTAGCGTCCGAAACCAAGCTGCGCACCTGCCGTCACCCCCAGTTTCCCGCGGCGCGCCGGAAGCGGGGCCCGCGTCCGTGCCAGACGGATCAGGACGCGTGCCATAGACGCCTTCGTCGCGGGCAGCAACATCGCATGCGGCGGCGATTCGTCTCTCGTGGCGTGGTTCTGGCGCGCCCGCGGCCGATCCTGCTAGATGACCCCGTTCACGGGGTCGATCGGGACGCCGGGCTTGGCAAGGATAGGGTGATGGCGCGGTGGGTCCTGGCGGTGCTGCTGGTGTGTCTGCCGGCGCTGGGGGCGCGGGCACAGAGCTTCTCGGACGCGCAGCGGGCCGAGATTGTGCAGATCCTTCGCCAGGCGCTGAAGGCCGATCCCTCGATCCTGCGCGAGGCGGTCGGGGCGCTCGCCGCCGATGACGAGCGGGCGCAGAAGCAGCAGGCCGGCAACGCGATCAGCGCCGCCAGTGCCGAACTGGCCCACCAGCCGGAGGACGCGGTAGCGGGCAATCCGCACGGCGATGTCACGCTGATCGAATTCTCCGACATCCGCTGCCCGTATTGCCGGCAGCTGGAAGGGACGATGGCGGCGATGCTCGCCCATGATCCCGGGATACGGCTGGTCTACAAGGATCTGCCGATCCTGGGCCCGGCCAGCATTCTGGGGGCCAAGGCGCTGCTGGCCGCCGCCCGCCAGCAAGGCCCTGCCGATGGCTATGCCAGGCTGCGCGCCGCCCTGATGCACCCTGGCGCCGAGCCCAGCCTGGCCTCGATCCGCGCCGAGGCGGACCGCGCCGGCCTGGATGGCGCGCGGCTGGTCAAGGACATGGACGACCCGGCGATTCAGGCGCGGATCGACGCCAACCTGCAACTGGCCGAGCGGCTGGGCATTCACGGTACCCCGGCCCTGGTGGTCGGCGGCACATTGATCCCGGGCGCGGTCAGTCTGAAGGATCTGACCCAGGTCGTGGATGCGGCGCGGTCCGGCCACCCGGTGCAGTAGCGGCGACCCCTGCCACGGCGGCCATCCCGGTCCGGTGCGCCGCCGCGCCACCCTCGGGGCAGGAGACCCCGAAGGTCACGCCGTGACGCATTCGCCGGTTCGGGCGGCTAACCTGCAGCGACCTTGCGGCCGCTCTCGTGCGATCCACCGGCAGACTTGCGCGACGTCGCGGCGGCCTCGCCCATGATGGCGCGCAGGTCGCGCAGGAACGCAGCCCCTTTCAGCGTCCGCTGCACCAGCACGCTGCGCCGGTCCAGCGGATCGACCTTCCGCCGCGCGAGGTCGAGCTCGCCCAGCCGGTCGAGCGCACGGGTGATGGCCGGCTTTGAAACGTTTAACTCGGCCGCCAAGCCACGCACTGTGTGCGGGCCGTCGTGCAGGTAGCAGGTCAGGAACACGCCGAGCTGGCGAGCCGAAAGATCGGGGCCGTCGCGGCGCACCAGCGCCACCACGGTGTCTCTCATGATACCGACAAGCTGATCGGGGGTCGGGGCCACGGCCATAATCACTCCTTTCAAAGGGATGGACGGCGGAAGGCCGTCCGAACGCCGCAGTCAGACGGCGCGCATGCACATTCATAGTATATGGTTCGCGGGCAGATCAATTGCAGAGTGACGTCGTGACGCCCAGTGGATTATTTTTTTGCGTTCCTCGGGCCCGGGCGGGCTTTTCCCGCCCAGGCTGACATGGATCTTACCGTTTGGCCCCGCCGGCGATCATGCCGCTGCGCTTTTGCCGCCGCCGGCTGCCAGCAGGCCGGTCGCCGCGGCCAGCACGGCGCGCACCGCCTGTGCCTCGCCGCCCTCGGGCCGCCCCGGCCGGGACTGGTCGTTCCAGGCATAGAGATCGACATGCGCCCAGGGCACATCCGCCGCCACGAACCTCTCCAGGAACAGACCGGCAACGATCGCGCCGGCGAACGGCCGCGACGAGACGGTGTTGAGATCGGCGACCTGGCTATCCAGCCAGGACCGGTAGCCCGGCCACAGCGGCAGGCGCCAGAGCGGGTCGTGCACCGCCATGCCGGCCTGCAGGATCGCCGCCGCCGCCGCCTCGTCGTTGCAGAACAGGGCCGGCAGGTCGGGGCCGAGCGCGGCCCGCGCGGCCCCGGTCAGGGTCGCGAAATCGACCAGCAGCCCGGGCCGCGCGGCGCAGGCCTCGGCCAGCAGGTCGCAC
>DAICZL010000700.1 GCA_027311165.1 bacterium | reverse complement strand
CGTCGGCTCCGGCGGGGTCCGATCCGGCGGAGGGATCAGCCGGTCTCGGCGGCAGCGGCGAGGCGGCGGGCGGTGCGCAGCAGCAATTGCCGGTCCGCGGGGCCGCAGGCGCGATAGAGTCGCAGCATCGCCCATTCGTCGCCGGTGACGGCAAGCGCCGACTCGTGCTTCGCATTGCCGTAGAGCAGCCATTCCACCCCGACGCCCAGCGCCTGGGCGACCCGCGTCAGGTTGCCGCTGATCTGCCCGGCCCGCCCGGTTTCCCATTGCGCGACCGCGCTGCGCGACACCCCCACCGCCTGCGCCAGGCCTTCCTGGGTCAGGCCGCGCTCGCGCCGGGCGGTCCGGATCCGCCCCGCCAGCCCCTCCGGATCCGCCGCCGCAGCGTCCGATGCCGCCGTGGCGGGGTCGTCCCGGTCAAGATCGTCGCGCACCATGACCCAGCATGCGTCATCAAGACTAACATTGGAAGGGGGATCATTTGACAAAGTGTGTCACATATACTAACAATCTGCGGGCGCGCTTCACGCCATCAACCCAGCAGGAACCGCATGTCCCGCAGACTCGAATGGGCCCCCGCGAAAGACGCCGAACTGCGCCGCCAGCGCGACGAGGGCCAGACCTGGGATGCCATCGCGCTCGGCCTCGGCGTCAGCCGCAATGCCGCGATCGATCGCGCCAGGCGCATCGGCATTCCTCCCCGCCGCGCCGGCGAGGCTCCCGCCGCCGGGGCAGCTTCGTCCAGCCCGAGGGCGCCCTGGCAGCCCGAGGAAGATCCCAACCGCCCGGCTCTGTCGCCAGGCCATCCGCTCGCCTGGGAGATCCTCACATCCGGCACCCTGCTCGGCGGCACCGCCTATCCCTGGCCGCCGCGCCGGGATCGCGGCCTTTCGCCGCCGGACGCCGTCCCCGGGCTCGGTTTCGAAAACGGGTCGGGCTGCGAAGCCGGGTCTCGCGCGCCGGCGGCATGTCCTCCCGAGCATGAGAACAAATCGTGAAAATCGCCCAGACCGTCACTGCCCAGGCCATCACTGCCCAGGCCGTCACTGCCCAGGCTGTCACTGCCCAGGCCGTCACTGCCCAGACCGTCACTGCCCAGGCCGTCACTGCTCGGGCCGTCACTGCTCGGGCCGGCGCGGCGCGGCCCGTCACTGCCCAGACCGTCACTGCTAAGGCCATCACCGCTCAGGCCGGCGCGGCGCGGCGCGGTGCGTGTGCGGTCGATGCCGAGCTGGTCGTCTACCGGCTGGAGGAAGCGGGCGCGACCCTGCTCGCGCTGCCCGGCACCGGCTGGACCACCCGGCTGCGCACATCCTCGCTCGAGATCGTGCGCACCGCTCTGGAAAGCTATGGCTGGGCCGACCAGCGGGTGCGTCCGGCGATCCCTTCAGCGGCCAGGATCGACCGCATGGACGAGGCGCTGGGCTGGATCGCGCTGATCCCCCAGGACCGCTACGTGCTGCGCCGCATCGTCGGCGCCCGGGCGCTGGTCAGCCCGACGACCGAGCGGCATCTCTATACGTGGCGGCGCCTCGGGGTGGTGCTGGGCGCCGACCACAAGGCGGTGCAGCGCTGGCACCGCGACGGGATCGCGCTCATCGTCGCGGCGCTGCTTCGGCCGGATCCGTCGCGGCGAGGATGAAGGCGGTGTTCACCAGCGCGAGGTGGGAAAACGCCTGCGGGAAATTGCCGCGCTGGGCGCCGGCCACCGGGTCGTATTCCTCGGCCAGCAGCCCGACGTCGTTCGCCAGGCCCACCAGCCGGGCGAACAGCGCGCGCGCCTCCGGCATGCGGCCTTGCAGCGCCATGTTGTCGGCGAGCCAGAAGCTGCACGCGAGGAATGCGGCCTCGCCCCCCGCGATCACGTCCGAGGCCTCCTCGGGCCGATAGCGCAGCACCAGCCCGTCGGGCATCAGTTCGCGCTCGATCGCGGCGACGGTGCCCAACACCCGCGGGTCGGTGGCCGGCAGGAAGCCCACCAGCGGGATCAGCAGCGCGCTCGCGTCCAGCGCCGTGCTGCCATAGGCCTGCACGAAGCTGTTCTTGCCGGCATCGAACCCATGGCGGCACACCTGGTCGTGGATCTCCGCGCGCAGCCGGCGCCAGCGGTCGAGCGGCGGGGCGATCCGGCGCTGCTCGCCCGCGCGGACCGCGCGATCGAGCGCCACCCAGGCCATCACCTTGGAGAACACGAAGTGCCGCCGGCCGCCGCGCACTTCCCAGATGCTTTCATCCGGCTGGTTCCAGAGCGCGGTCACGTGCTCGGCGATGGCGCGCAGCGGTCCCCAGGTCTCGCGCGGCGACTCCAGGCCGGCCAGGCCAGCCTGGTAGATCGCGTCCACCACCTCGCCGAACACGTCGATCTGCAACTGGGTGCTGGCGGCGTTGCCGATCCGTACCGGGCGGGCGCCGCCGAAGCCGGCCAGCGAGTCCGCCTCCCATTCGATCAGCCGGCGTTCGCCGCTCAGGCCATAGAGGGTTTGCAACTGCGCCGGACTGCCGGCGGCCGCGCGGCGCAGCCAGCCGGCCCAGGCGCGCGCTTCCTCGCGGTAGCCGGCCTGGATCAGCGCGAGCAGCGTGAAGGTGGCGTCGCGCAGCCAGCAATAGCGGTAGTCCCAGTTGCGCGTCCCGCCCGGCTGCTCGGGCAGGGAGGTGGTGGGCGCGGCGACGATGCCGCCGGTCTCGGCATAGGTGAGCGCCTTCAGCGTCATCAGGGACCGCTGCACGGCGTCCGGCCAGGCGCCGTGATAGGTGCCGTGCCGGCACCAGTCGGTCCAGAACGCCTCAGTGGCACGCAGCGCGGCGGTCGGCTCCGGCACCGCGGGAGCGGGCAGGTGCGAGGGGCCGTAGGCGAGGACGAAAACCGCCTCCTCCCCGGCGCCGAGCGCGAAGCGGCCCTCCGTCACGAAATCGTGCCCCTTGAGCGGGAC
>DAICZL010000698.1 GCA_027311165.1 bacterium | reverse complement strand
ACCTGGCCCCGCCGCGCGCCTCCCCGGTCAGGCCACCTTGATGATCTGGACGAAAGCGCCGACCTCGCTCCGCAGGGCATTGACCTCGCTCTCCTGGGCCAGCGCGGCCTGGCGCATCTGCTGCGCCGCCTCGCCGGTCTGGCGCGCGTCACTGCCCACCGCGGCGATGTTCTGGGTCACCATCTGGGTGCCGGTCGCGGCCTCCTGCACGCTGCGCGAAATTTCCCGCGTCGCCGCGCCCTGCTGCTCGACCGCGGCGGCAATCGCGGTCGCCACCCGGTTGATCTCGCCGATCGTCTCGGTGACGCCGCTGATCATCTGCACCGCGTCCTGCGTCGCGGCCTGCAACTCGTTGATCTGATGGCTGATCGCCTCGGTCGCCTTGCCGGTCTGGCTGGCCAGGTTCTTGACCTCGGAGGCGACGACGGCGAAGCCCTTCCCAGCATCCCCGGCCCGCGCCGCCTCGATCGTCGCGTTCAGCGCCAGCAGATTGGTCTGCCCGGCCACGGCGCTGATCAGGCTCACCACATCGCCGATCTTCTGCGCGCCGGCGGCCAGCGCGCGCATGGTCGCATCGGTGCGCCGGGTCACCTCCACCGCCTGGTCGGTCATCCTGGAGGATTGCGAGACCTGGCGGGAGATCTCGGAGATCGAGGCGGTCAGCTCCTCGGCCGCGGTCGCCACCGTCTGCACGCTGACGCTCGCCTCCTCGGCCGCGGAGGCGACCAGCACCGCCTGCTCGGCCGAGCGCCCGGCGGTCGCCGACATCGCCTCGGCGGCGTTCCTGAACGCCTCGGTCCGGGAGACGACCCCGCTGACCAGCGGCCCCAGCTTGCCCTCGAAGGTTTCGGACAGCGCCGCGAGCTTCCGGTCGAAAGTCGCCTTGTTCTCCTCGATATAGATCGAGATCGCCAGATCCATGTCCAGCATCACCGCCTGGGTGATCGCCCGCAGCGTCGCGTCGGTGCGGGCCCGCGCGGCCGCCGGATGCAGGCGGCTGGTGAAGCAACGGGCGGCGAGCGTGCAGAGCCGGCCCAGGATCATCGCATAGCCGCCGATATACCAGCGCGGCTCGAGCCCGATGCGGCTGTGCATCAGCCCGATCCGCCGCACCGAGGCGACATAATCCTCATCGAAGCGGCCGGAGAACAGCTTCAGCCAGTGCTCGCCCTGGGCCTTGCCGGCCCGGTCCATCGCCGCCTGACCCTGGAACATGCCGGCCATTCCGGGAAAGGACCGCAGATGGCCATAGAACGCGGCCAGGATGCCCGGCAATTCCCGCCGCAGCACCGGCATGAAGTCGACCAGGCTGGCGCGCGTGGCCTCGTCGATGCCGAGGAAGCCGAGCCGGTCTTGGATGTCCTGGCTGGTCGCCATCGGATGGAGGCTCCCTGAACAGTGGTTTTGGAGGGCATCGCACCGGACCTGTTGGCGAACGGACCGCTTCGATGAAGCAAAGATCATGACAGTGGCGGGCTGAACGGAGCGTAAACGCGGGCGATCATCGGGCGGATTCCGGCGCGGGATAGGGGGAAATCCGCGAGAACCCCCGGGGGGGATCGCCCGCTCTCCGGCACGCCGCATCGCGATCGGGCGCAGGGCATCTTGCGACCGGGGCGGCGGATCGTGATATGACGTCCTGGGAGGTCGGCGGCGGACGGGCGCCTCGCCAA